>NZ_JAIVFR010000969.1 GCF_020829685.1 Nostoc sp. CHAB 5715
TCTTCTTTAAGAGAAGAATTCAGAACCCAGGAGCGGAGCCGGAGACGCTCCGCCTCCGGTGAGGAATGATCAGTGAGAAATTATGAGTCGTACTCCTAACTCCTGTACAGACGCGATTAATCGCGTCTCTCCTGTACAGACGCGATTAATCGCGTCTCTAAATTCCACCCTTTCGAGACAGCATAAGCCTAATAATCACTACATGTTTGGTCTAATTGGACATCTAACTAGTTTGGAACACGCTCAATCGGTAGCTCAAGAATTGGGATACCCAGAATATGCCGATCAAGGGCTAGACTTTTGGTGTAGCGCCCCACCGCAAATTGTTGATAGCATTATTGTCACCAGTGTAACTGGGCAACAAATTGAAGGACGGTATGTAGAATCTTGCTTTTTGCCAGAGATGCTAGCTAGTCGTCGCATCAAAGCCGCAACACGCAAAATCCTCAACGCCATGGCCCATGCACAAAAGCACGGCATTAACATTACAGCTTTAGGCGGATTTTCTTCAATTATTTTTGAAAACTTTAAGTTAGAGCAGTTTAACCAAGTCCGCAACATTAAACTAGAGTTTGAACGCTTCACCACAGGAAACACGCATACTGCTTACATTATTTGTAAGCAGGTGGAAGAAGCCTCAAAACAACTAGGAATTGATTTATCAAAAGCAACTGTTGCTATATGTGGAGCAACTGGGGATATTGGTAGTGCAGTTACACGCTGGCTAGATGCGAAAACAGATGTTCAAGAACTTCTGCTGATAGCCCGCGATCAAGAACGTCTCAAAGAGTTGCAAGGCGAACTGGGGCGGGGAAAAATCATGGGTTTGACAGAAGCACTGCCCCTAGCTGATGTTGTAGTTTGGGTTGCTAGTATGCCCAAAGGCGTGGAAATTGAACCCACCACTTTGAAACAACCCTGTTTGTTGATTGATGGTGGTTATCCTAAAAACTTAGCAACAAAAATTCAGCATCCTGGTATACATGTGTTAAATGGTGGAATTGTAGAGCATTCCCTGGATATTGACTGGAAAATTATGAAAATCGTCAATATGGACGTGCCAGCCCGCCAGTTGTTTGCTTGTTTTGCCGAATCAATGCTGCTGGAATTTGAAAAGTTATACACGAACTTTTCATGGGGACGGAATCAGATTACCGTAGACAAAATGGAGCAGATTGGTCGGGTATCAGTAAAACATGGATTTAGACCACTGCTGGTTTAGTCATTAGTCATTAGTCATTTGTCATTAGTCATTGGTCATTTGTTATTTGCAAATGACAAAGGACAAAGGACACAAGACAAACGATAGATAACTTATAACTCGTAACTTATAACCCCTACGATGGCAACTACCGAGCGTAAACCGCTACTGTTAGATTTTGAAAAGCCCCTAGCAGAACTAGCAACCCGAATCGATCAAATTCGGCAACTTGCAGAAGAAAATGGCGTCGATGTTTCTGGTCAAATTCGTCAGCTAGAAGCACGCGCCATGCAACTGCGTGAGGAAATTTTCACTAGTCTATCCCCGTCTCAGCGACTGCAAGTCGCTCGTCATCCGCGTCGCCCCAGTACTCTCGATTACATTCAGGCTATTAGTGATGAATGGATGGAATTGCATGGCGATCGCTGTGGTGGTGACGATCCGGCTTTAGTTGGTGGTGTCGGTCGTCTGTGTGGGCAACCTGTGGTGATGTTGGGTCATCAAAAAGGCCGTGATACCAAAGACAATATTGCCCGTAACTTTGGAATGCCTTACCCTGGCGGCTACCGCAAAGCGATGCGGTTAATGGAACACGCCAACAAGTTTAGTATGCCGATACTAACTTTTATCGACACACCGGGAGCTTGGTCTGGGGTAGAAGCAGAACACCAAGGTCAAGGAGAAGCGATCGCCTACAACTTGCGAGAAATGTTTTGCTTAGATGTACCAATTATTTGCACAGTCATCGGTGAAGGCGGTTCCGGTGGCGCACTCGGTATTGGTGTAGGCGATCGCCTACTCATGTTTGAACACTCAGTTTATACCGTCGCCACTCCCGAAGCCTGCGCCGCCATTCTCTGGAAAGATGCTGGTAAGGCTCCCCAAGCAGCCGTTGCTCTAAAAATTATTTCCCATGACTTGAAAAAGTTGGGAATTATCGACCAAATACTGCCTGAACCCACTGGTGGCGCTCATTCCGATCCTTTAAAAGCCGCTACCATTCTTAAGCAAGTGTTATTGGAAAATTTGAACGAACTCAATCGTTTAACCGCTCCAGAACGCCGTCAACTGCGCTATGAAAAATTCCGCAAAATTGGCGTTTTTACAGAAGTTGCCCACTAACAGCGCTGCATAATGATTGATTAGCAGAGCAAAATGCTATAATTGCCTATGTGCTTAAAGATTTTTAACAATCTAGCCATAGGCATTTGCATGTTTGGTAAATCTACTCAATTTGACTTTTGACTTTTGACTTTTGACTTCCCCGAAGGGGCTGACTGAGTAGCTTTTGTATTATCAAGTAATCTAATTTGAGTGTACGGCGTGGTTTTCCAGGCGATAATTTGTTGTCTTCACTGGTAAAACCCACAATATGCCAATTATTGCACTGAATCATAGCACTTACTTAATGAAACTCATCAGATTTTTAGATTCCTTTAATCTATTCAAACCGAGAAGTGTGAATAATTGGGTAGTAATAGGCTTTGGCAACTGGCAAAAGTCAAAAGTCAAAAGTCAAAAGTCAAAAGTCAAAAGTCAAAGGTCAAAAGTCAAAAGTC
>NZ_JAIVFR010000096.1 GCF_020829685.1 Nostoc sp. CHAB 5715
CTGGGAGTTTTCCGCATTCAACCATAAAGTATCGAGCCATTCTAGCATTGATTGTGATCGCCCTTTAGGATCTAGCTTCATACCTGCTAAAATTGCTCGGTTAACGCGATCGCTAATCTGACGATTCCATTCTTTTGGAGACACTAAATGCTCATCGTCCACTTTGCGCTTTACTGCATCGACAGGCGTTTTGCCCGTCAGAAGTTTATAGAGTGTAGCTGCCAGTGAATAAATATCGCTATACGCACGAGTTATAGTACCTCTAGCATAAAGTTCAGGAGGCGTAAATCCATCAGAAGTTTCCCTAGTTCGGCTTGTAGTAGTGAGTACCCTGTAGAAAGGTATCTACGAGACTCGAAAATTATGGAAATTATTGAAGGTAGTACTCAAATTCAAGAAATTACCATCGCTGAGTCAGGCTATCAAGATTATCTTCTTTCAAGCTTTTCTACGGGCTTGAAAAATAAACTAGCAGAAAGGATTTAAGATATGATTAGCACTCAAGAACAGGACGTAAACAGCAAGCAAAAAGACAAGAAAGTTATTAAATGTGTCGTTTGGGATTTAGATAACACCTTGTGGCACGGGGTTTTACTGGAAGATAAACAAGTTTCATTACGAGAAAATATAGTAAATCTTATTCACACTATAGATAGTCGTGGTATCCTACAATCTATAGCAAGTAAAAATGAAAGTGCAACAGCAATAGCTAAATTAGAAGAATTCGGGTTAAAGGAGTATTTCTTATATCCTCAAATCAATTGGAATTCTAAAGCGTCTTCCATCAAAGAAATTGCTACATCACTAAATATTGCTTTAGATGCGATCGCTTTTGTTGATGACCAATTATTTGAACTAGAAGAAGTAAAATTTACCTTACCAGAAATTCTTTGTATAAATGCCGATGAAATCGGTAATATCTTGGATATGCCTGTGATGAATCCCCGTTTTATTACGGAAGATTCAACAATTAGAAGGTTGATGTATATTAGTGATATAGAGCGGCAGAATGCAGAGAAAGAATTTGTTGGTACGGCAGACGAATTCTTAGCTACGCTCAATATGAATTTCACAATATCCTTGGCACAAGAAGAAGATTTACAACGTGCAGAAGAATTAACATTACGGACTAACCAACTGAATACAACTGGTTATACCTACTCCTATGACGAACTTAATCATTTTCGCCAATCAGGAAATCATAAGCTGTTAATTGCAAGCTTGGAAGATAAGTATGGAAGCTACGGGAAAATAGGTTTAGCTCTAATTGAATACCAAACTGATATATGGACAATCAAGCTTTTGCTGATGTCCTGTCGTGTTATGTCAAGGGGAGTTGGGACAATTATGATGAATCATATTATGAGTCTGGCTCAAAAAAATAATGTCCGTCTTCTGGCAGAGTTTATACCAAATGACCGCAATAGAATGATGTATATATCTTATAAATTTGCCGATTTTAAAGAAATTGATAAAAATGATGATTTAATTATTTTTGAAAATGATTTAAGTCGAATTCAGTCTGTCCCTTCATATGTAAATTTTTAAGCAATTATTTAAAATATTCTTAACACAATATTGGTAAATGTAATCATTAATGATAATATTATGGATAGCAAAGAAGATGAAATTATTAAACGACGTTCTAGACTTTCACCCGCGAAACAAGCAATTTTAGAAAAACGCTTACGGGGTGAGCATGAGTCTAATAATCAGAAAATAGTTATTCCTCGCCGTACACACCACAGTCCTACATATCTATCTTTCGCCCAGCAGAGGCTATGGTTTCTTCAACAGCTAGAACCTCAAAGTTATACTTACAATCATTCTGTGTGTATAACCTTAGAAGGTATTTTAAACTTGGCAATTTTAGAGAATAGTTTTAATGAAATTATAAAACGCCATGAAGTTTTGCGAACTAACTTCGAGGCAAGAGAAGGGAAAGATATCGCAATCATTTCTTCCCCAAAATCAGTCAATTTGCCTTTAATTGACATGAGTGAAATACCCGCAAATCAGCGGGAAACTCAAGTTAATCAACTAGTACTAGCAGAAGCACAGCAACCCTTTGACCTAAACAACGACTTTTTGCTACGAACAAAAATACTGCTGTTAAGTAAGGAAGAACACTTATTACTGCTAACAATACACCATATCGCTTTTGACGGTTGGTCAATTGGTATATTTTTTCAAGAGTTTTCCACACTTTATAATGCTTTCAGTATAGGAAAACCTTCACCTCTAGCACAATTGCCGATTCAGTATGCAGACTTCACTTCCTGGCAAAGTAACTGGTTACAAGGGGAGATCGTGGAGAAACAGTTATCTTACTGGAAACACCAACTTGCTAACTTAGCTATCCTTGAATTACCTACCGACTATCCTCGTCCTGAAGTCCGAACTTTTCTCGGTACTAAGCAACATCTAGAACTAGCAAAAGAACTTTGCGAAGAAATCAAAGCGCTTAGTAATCGGGAGGGTGTCACTTTATTTATGACTCTACTAGCAGCATTTAAGACTTTGATGCATTACTATGCAAAGCAGGATGATATTGTTATTGGTACTGATGTTGCTAACCGTAGTTTACCTGAGACAAAAAAAATTATTGGCTTTTTTGTCAATCAGCTTGTATTACGTACAAACCTATCTGGTGACCCAACATTTCAAGAATTGTTGAAACGTATTAGTGCAGTAACTTTGGCTGCTTACGATCATCAGGATATGCCATTTGACCAACTGGTATTAGCCCTGAAGCCAGAACGAGATTTGAAGCGTACACCTCTGTTTCAACATAAGTTTGTTCTACAAAATACCCCGAAACACTCACTAGAGCTAGAGGATCTTAAGTCGAAAGTCAAATATATTGATAATAGTACAGCTAAATTTGATTTACTATTTAATATTAGCGAGACAGAACAAGGCTTGATTGGCACTTTAGAGTACAGCACAGACTTATTTAATGCTTCTACAATCGCTAAATTTATTAAAAATTATGAAATAATTTTGGGTGCCGTTGTTGCCCAACCGAATATTAAACTTACAGCCATAAGAGAAACACTGGCAGCAGCAGATAAACAGAGGCAAAATTCCAAACAACAGGAATTTCAACAAGTACGTAGCCAAAAATTTAAAGCATTTAAATTTCAACAAAAATCTACAGTGATTAACGTATCCCAACAAGAATTAATTACAGAATCTTTCTTGCAATCAGATGTAAATTTACCTTTAGTGATTACATCTAAATTCAGCGATGTGAATTTACCAATTTGGGCTGATAAAAATCAAGAATTCATCATCAATAACTTGTTGAAATATGGAGGAATTTTATTTAGGGGTTTTACTGTTAAGCAAAAAGAGGATTTTGAGCAATTCGTTAGCGCCGTATGTCCTCAATTAATGCCTTATACAGAATCTTCTACTCCTCGTACTAAGTTAAGCGAAAAAGTTTATACTTCTACTGAATTTCCCGCAGATCAAACCATTGCCTTACATAATGAATCATCCTATGCCAGTACCTATCCGATGAAGATATGGTTTTGCTGCATTGAACCAGCAAGTCAAGGAGGAGAAACTCCAATTGCGGATGTGAGAAAAGTATTTCAACGTATTCACCCTCGTATTAGAGAACGCTTTCAAGAAAAAGGGTGGATGTTAGTTCGTAACTATGGCAATGGATTTGGTTTACCTTGGCAGAAAGTCTTTCATACAACAGATAAAGCTGTGATGGAAGAGTATTGCTGTAATGCTAGCATTCAGGTTGAGTGGAAAAATAATAACCGTTTAAGAACTCGTCAAATTCGTCCAGCCATAGCACAACATCCAAAAACCGGCGAAATCGTTTGGTTTAATCATGTTGTCTTTTGGCATGTGTCGAGTTTACAAACACAATTTAGAGAAAACTTTTTAAGAGAATTTACAGAAGATGATTTACCCTACAATACTTTTTATGGAGATGGTTCTCCTATTGAAGACTCAGTGATTGCCGAGATTCGTGAAGCTTATCAAAAAGCAAAAATTATTTATCCTTGGTGTAAAGGGGATATATTAATGCTAGATAATATGTTAACAGCCCACGGACGTAATCCTTACTCTGGTTATCGAAATATTTTAACTGCAATGGGTGAGCCTTTTAAACAAAAGATGATTTCATGAGCTTTCCATACCATAAGTGTTTTTAATTATTTTGAGGTCTATATATTATGAGTAATTCATCAATTACTGGGTTTGAACTTTCGCCACAACAAAAACATTTATGGCTGTTACAACAAGAAACAAATAGCTTTCCATATCGTTCTTATTGTCAAGTAGAGATTACAGGTAATTTAAAGATTGAAAATTTAAAAACTGCTTTGCATAGCGTTATCAAGAAACATAAAATTCTTAGCACAATATTTAGTTATTTACCAGGAATGAATATTCCATTACAAGTAATTGAGAATGATGTAAATTTATTAATACAAGAACATGACTTCAGGTCAATTCAGCCTGAAAA
The DNA here is from genome assembly GCF_020829685.1 of Nostoc sp. CHAB 5715. Classification (GTDB taxonomy): domain Bacteria; phylum Cyanobacteriota; class Cyanobacteriia; order Cyanobacteriales; family Nostocaceae; genus Nostoc. Next base: position 4,493 of record NZ_JAIVFR010000096.1, read on the forward strand.
ACAAAAGAATGCTGTTGAATTACTTATAGAATCTGCTAAACAGCAAATTTTTGATTTTGAGAAATCGTCCCCATTACAGGTATCTCTAGCTATTCTGTCAGCATCTAAATATGTATTGCTATTAAATTTACCTAGTTTATATATAGATGCCACCTCACTGAATAACTTAGTAGTAGAAATAAGTCGTGCTTACACTGGAAGTTTACCTGATGAGGAACCAGTACAATATATAGTTTTCTCAGATTGGCAAAATGAATTATTAGAATCAGAAGAAGCGGAAATTGGTAGAGAATATTGGCGACAAAAAGATATCGTCTATATTTTCGACTTAAAACTTCCCAATGAGAAAATATTGTCTGGTAAAATTCAATTTGAACCGCAAATTTTCACTCATATAATTCCAAATGATTTAACCTCAAAAATAACCACAATTGTCGAAAAATTTAAGACTACTGAATCAACCTTATTACTAACATGTTGGCAAATATTACTATGGCGTTTGACCAATGTGTCAAATATTATTGTTGGTACTAATTGTGATGGCAGATCGGAAGAAGAGCTTCAAGAAATGCTGGGGCTATTTGCAAAATATGTACCAGTAAATTGCCATCTCAAAAAGACTTTAAAATTTTACGAAGTTTTGCAGAATATAACTCTTACCCACAATCAAGCATCTCAAATGTCAGTGCTGCTGACTCAACAGCATTTAATTGCAGATTTAGATATAAATGCAATTCAAGTAGTTTGTATAGATAGTGATTGGCAAGTCATAAACCAACAAAAAACCGAAAATCCAACAATAACAACAACCGAATTAAATTTAGCATATGTTATTTACACTTCCGGTTCCACTGGTAAACCCAAAGGTACTCTAATTCCCCATCAAGGATTAGTTAACTACTTAAGTTGGTGTACTCAAGCATACGCAGTAGAACAAGGAGTAGGGACTTTAGTTCACTCACCTTTGGGTTTTGACCTAACAATTACTAGTCTTTTGTCTCCTTTATTCGTTGGTCGTACAGTCGAATTATTATCAGAAGAACAAGTCATTGAAAACCTTTCTCAAGCTTTGGCGAAAAGCTCGAATTTAAGTTTGGTGAAAATTACCCCCGCTCACTTGGAGTTGCTTAAGCAACAGTTATCTAAAGAAGATATAGCAAATAAAACAAGAGCTTTTATTATTGGTGGAGAAAATTTATTAGCTGAAAGCATCACTTTCTGGCAAGATGTAACTCCAGATACGATATTAGTAAACGAATACGGCCCTACAGAGACTGTGGTAGGCTGCTGTGTTTATCAGGTTCCAGTCGGTAAACATTCTTCAGGTTCCATACCTATTGGTAAGCCAATTGCTAATACCCAATTGTATATTTTAGACGAATCTTTGCAACCAGTACCAATGGGTGTACCTGGTGAATTGCACATTGGTGGACTAGGATTGGCTAGAGGTTATCTAAATCAAGCTGAATTAACTGCCCTTAAATTTATTCCCAATCCCTTCAGCAACAAAAAGGGCGATCGCCTTTACAAAACAGGCGATCTAGTACGCTATTTGCAAAGTGGAGATATTGAGTATATAGGTAGAATTGACAACCAAATCAAAATTCGAGGATACCGCATTGAATTAGGGGAAATTGAAGCGATTATAAGTCAACATCCCGTAGTGAAAGAGACTGTAGTTATAGTTAGCGAGGAATCGGTAAATTCTCAACGAATAGTTGCCTATATTGTTCCTAAAAAAGAACAAACACTGGAAATTACTGGATTACGTAGCTTTTTGGAGTCGAAGTTGCCAAGCTACATGGTACCAGCAGCTTTTGTGAAATTGGAGGCGCTACCACTTACACCCAATGGTAAGGTTGATCGCAAAGCACTACCCTTACCTGATAAAATATGTCCAGAACTCGAAGACAATTTTGTTGAACCACAGACGACGGTTGAAAAACAGTTAGCTGCTATTTGGGCAGAAGTATTAGGTATAGAAAATATAGGTGTAAATGACAATTTTTTTAGATTAGGTGGAGATTCTATCCTTAGCCTTCAAGTAATATTTAAAGCAAATCAAGTGGGATTTAACCTGACTTCTAAGCAATTATTTCAACATCAAACAATTGCTCAACTGGCGGCGATCGCGGGAACAACTAGAAAAATCCAAGCTGAACAGATGGCAGTGACTGGTTTGCTAGAACTAATACCCATTCAACACTGGTTTTTTGAACAAAAGCAACCGGAACCACACCACTGGAATCAAGCTGTATTTTTAGAAAGCAAGCAGAAAATTGACCCTGTAATCTTAGAGGAAGTCGTAGAGTCTCTACAAAAACATCATGATGTTTTACGTTTACGATTTATACAGAAGGAATTTAGTACTCAAGCACTTATAGTTAGTCCTGATGATGCCATACCACTGGTATGCTTCGATTTTTCAGCACTACCAGAAGATAAACACAAGGCAGCAATAGAAGCAGTAGCCAATAAATTGCAAGCTAGCTTAAACCTATCACAAGGACCATTGTTCCGAGTTGCCCTGTTTAATTTAGGTGAAAACCAAGCACAACGTTTGCTTTGGATTATTCATCATTTAGCAGTTGATGGTGTCTCTTGGCGAATTTTAATTGAAGATTTTAAAATAGCTTACCAGCAAATTATTCAAGGCAAAGAAATAGATTTGCCACTCAAAACAACTTCTTATAAAGAATGGTCTAGCTGTCTACACAAATATGCACAATCTTCAGCACTCCTTTCAGAGTTAGACTTTTGGCTGACAACACAATATCAATCGATTTCGCCTATACCAAGAGATTTTCCTGGTGGAAATAATATAGAAGAAACCACTTCTATTGTATCAGTATCACTGTCTTTGGAAGAAACTCAAAGTTTGCTGCAACAAGTGCCAGCAGCTTACCGAACACAAATTAATGATGTATTTTTAACAGCACTGATACTAACGTTTAACCAGTGGACGGGAGAAGATTCTTTACTAATTGACTTGGAAGGACATGGACGAGAAGAAATCTTCGAGGACGTGGATTTATCAAGAACTGTGGGTTGGTTCACAACAATTTTCCCAGTGCATCTACATCTTAAAAATGGCAACGATCTAGGAAAAGCTTTGAAGTCAATTAAAGAGCAGGTGCGAGCAATTCCAAATCGAGGTATTGGCTATGGATTATTGCGCTATCTTAGTCAGGATAAGAAAATAAGCGAACAATCTTCCTTGTCAAATGCTGAAGTGGCTTTCAACTATTTAGGACAATTTGATCAGGTTTTACCAGAATCATCTTTATTTAGGTTGGCGCAAGAATCGAGTGGTTCTGCTCGTAGTTCGCAAAGTAAACGAACTCACTTACTAGAAATTAATGGTGGTATTTATCAGGGAAATCTGGAAATAAGTTGGTCTTACAGTAACAAGTTGCATCGACAAACAACTATTGAGGTACTTGCTCAAAACTTTGTTGAGACACTGCGATCGCTGATTGCTCACTGTGAGTCTCTAGATGCAGGTGGTTTTACCCCTTCCGATTTCGCTGAGTTTAAGCAAAGCCAATGGGGTCAGGCCGATCTCGATGCCATTGCAACAGCAATAGGAGATATTTGATATGGGCGTGAAAAACAAGAACATTGAAGATTTTTATCCCCTCTCACCTATGCAGCAAGGCATTCTATTCCACAGTCTTGCAGAGCCTAAATCAGGGGTATATTTTGAACAATTTAGCTGGACTCTCCAAGGAAAGCTTAACATTCAAGCATTCCATCGCGCATGGCAACATGTTGTAGAACGACATTCAATTCTGAGAACCTGTTTTGTTTGGGAAGGCTTAAAAGAGCCAGTACAAATCGTGCATCGACAGGTGAATCTACCTTGGCAAGAGTATAATTGGCAGCATCTTTCACCAGAAGAACAACAACAAAAGTTAGAGTTTTTCTTACAAAGCGATCGCTCTAATGGGTTTGAACTTAAGCAACCACCATTGATGCGGTTAACACTGATTCAACTTTCGGACATTTCCTATAATTTTACCTGGAGTCATCATCATCTGTTGCTAGATGGATTGGTCGGGATTTGTGTAGAGCGATCTCTGGAAATGAGTATAGCCATTTTAGGCATCCTCAAGGCAGGAGCAGCCTATGTACCCATTGACGTAAATTATCCAAAAGAGCGGATTGAATATATATTAGAAGATGCTCAAGTGGAAATTCTCTTGACTCAACAGCATCTAGAAGTTGAATTGCCTAAACACCAAACATCACTATTGTATTTAGAGCGCAATTGGTCAGATATTGCCCAACAATCAACCCAGAATTGTCGCAGCCAAGTCACCTCAGAAAACTTAGCCTATGTAATTTACACATCAGGTTCGACAGGTAAACCAAAAGGGGTAGCAGTAAACCATCAGGCATTAGTCAATTACACTTTAGAAATTGCCGAGCAGTTTAAGCTACAAAATAGCGATCGCTTCCTTCAATTTGCCTCAATTGGTTTTGACGTAGTAGTCGAAGAACTCTTTCCCACTTGGATAAAAGGAGCTACAGTAGTCCTACTAGAAAATAACCAGCTAATCTCCTGTAGCGAATTCCAGCAATTAATTAATAAACAACAGTTAACGGTATTTGAGTTACCTACAGCTTACTGGCATCAATGGGTATCACAACTAGCTTCAAATCAAGAGAAAGTCCCTAGTTGTGTTCGATTTGCAATTGTGGGGGGAGAAAGAATCTCCGCTGAAAGATTGAGACAATGGCAGCAATGGCAGACCCCGCTAGTTCATGTCTACGGACTTACTGAAACAACAGTCACCTCAACACTCTATTACTTAAACAGTGAGATAGAAGCACTAGATACAGGAAAAGAACTTTCGATTGGAAGACCGATCGCTAACACACAAATATACTTATTAGATTCTCATCTACAACCTGTACCAGTAGGAGTAGCAGGAGAAATATACATAGGAGGAGCAGGAATAGCCAGAGGATATGTCAATCGAGCAGAATTAACCGCCCTTAGATTTATTCCCAATCCCTTTAGCACTAAATCAGGTTCCCGACTATACAAAACAGGAGATTTAGCCCGATATTTAAAAAATGGAGACATTGAGTACATTGGACGGATTGATAATCAAGTCAAACTCAGAGGATTCCGCATTGAACTAGGAGAAATTGAAGCGGTATTAAACCAACATCCAGAGATAGCGACGGGCGTAGTGATGCTAAGGGAAGATAACCCCGACAATCAGTACTTAACAGCTTACATAAAGTTGTTTGCTCAAGAGAATGTAGTAATCGAACAGAATAATTCTTTAAAAACCTTAAATAAAAGTCTGCGAGATTATCTTAAGAAACACTTACCTGACTACATGATTCCCTCTGCTTTCGTCGAATTAAGAACTTTACCACTGACATCTAATGGTAAAATAGATAGAAAAGCATTACCCGCACCAGATAGCATACGTCCCCAATTGGAGGCGGTTTATCAGCCACCCCAAACAGAGATAGAGAAAACTATTGCTGATATTTGGCAAAAGTTACTTAAACTTGAAGACGTAGGAATTCATGATAACTTCTTTGAAATTGGTGGTCATTCGTTGTTTTTGGTTCAGGTTCATAGCAAATTACAAACAGTATTTAAAATAAATTTATTAATACTCGATCTATTTAGATATCCAACTATCAGTTCCTTGGCTAAGTTTCTCGGTCAAGCAAACAATAATGAACCATCATCTTTTCATCAAACTGACAATAGAACCAAAAAATTAACAGAGGGTAAAGATCGTATCAAACAGTTTTTAACAATTAGTAAGAAAATTAGATAAAAATGAGTGCTCATTCAGAAATTAGTCAAAATGGTTTAGAAATAGCAATCATTCGTGTCGTGCTTTTGATGCAGAAGCACAAGTAACTGTTCCTAGTAATTAGGCATTAACGATAGCTTTTTTGAGTTGGAAGGAAATTCTTTGATATGGATTCAGGTAATTTCTCAGCTTTGCCAAAACTTCTAGGTTAAACTATCTATTCCTTCTTTATTTGAGTCCCCATCTCTAGCTGAACTAGCTCTAATTATTGAAAAATTGCTTGTCACGGAATTAGATGAAGAAGTGTTAGCCAAGATGTTAGCAGAGTTAGAGGAACTATCTGAATCGGAAACTGAATCAGCTTTGGTACAATAAGAAGGGAACAAATGAGTAGTTTGACACAACTAAGCAACTCTATTAATAAAATCGTACCTGCTCTTTTAGAGGGTTGGATGAGGGATTATTATTTCAGTACCGAAATTGATATCGGTAGTAGTGGAGTAGAAAACTTTTCGCTTACCGAGCTTTATCAACTTACTAATCTTACTCAAGAAGAACTGAATAATGTAGTCTTCCACGATAGCTCTAGCTTGGGAAGCTTACAGTTACGTCAAGCTATTGCCTCCCGTTGGAGTAATGGAGATCCAGAGCAAGTTATGGTAACTCATGGCTTAAGCGAAGCCAATTTCTTAATCATGAATGGACTGCTTAATGCTGGTGATGAAGTAGTTGTCTTAGCTCCTTGCTATCAACAACTATTTTCTATTGCTGAGTCGATGGGGTGCCAGTTAAAGCATTGGCAACTTCGATGTGAGCATAATTTTGCTCCTGATATTGAGGAAGTCAAAAAGTTAATTACCCCACGCACCCGAATGGTAATTGTTAACTTCCCGCACAATCCCACTGGTGTGTCATTAAGTCAACAAGAACAAAATGAGTTAATCAAGGCAGTAGCGGAGGTAGGAGCTTATCTTGTTTGGGATGCAGCTTTTGCAGATATCGTTTACGACGGTATTCCCCTGCCCAATCCTAACTTACATTACGATCGCTCTATTTCAATGGGAACTTTTTCTAAATGCTATGGATTGCCAGGATTGCGATTTGGATGGTGTTTGGCTTCAAAAGAAGTGTTAGAACAAATTGATGGAGTAGTTTATTCAGAGGGTTTAGCTTATATTATAGAATGCAAAGATGAATGTGAAGCGGTAGATATTTTACCAATTGCGAAGCTAAGAAATCAACTATTACGCAGACCTG
>NZ_JAIVFR010000970.1 GCF_020829685.1 Nostoc sp. CHAB 5715
TACATACTTTACTGTGGGTATCCGCCTTTATAAAGTAGCGACTTGGGGAAAATATGATGAACTTGTAAGCAGCTGTGCTTACCTAGAAGATGTTTGGATAGTTCAATGCCACTATCCCAATCTTGTGCTTGATGCACGCGGGTAAGCATATAAAGTAACGGGTAAAACCTTGCTCCCATACCCCAGCCTTGAAAGTCAATAGCTTTGATTTCCAAGTCCCCGCGATTTTGTCGTAGGTTGGCGATGAGTTGGTCTAGCGGGTTATCTTCAGATTCCAATACGTGTAAATCTTGGGTTAAAACACTCTCAGTTGAACCTGCGTACCGTCCCCACAGTAAAGTATGTACATACCAGTACAATAACTTGTCGCGTTCTTTGTGATCTCTAAGATGTCCGCCACGCCCAACAAGGTAGCGCACCATGACAGGAAAGGCGTAAATGCCGCCCAGTACGCGATTGTGGTCGAGTCCAAGCCGACCAGAAATCAGGTTGAGCAGCGTATCAATAGCTTTTTCTGCCTTGTATAGCCCGTCCTGAAATGTCACAGTCTTAACATCTTTGAGTGCGGAAAACATTGCCTCTCCGGTGATAACTGCATTGATGCACCGGAGCAACCACTCCAAACGAAACTCAAACCCTGCTTTTTTCCATTTTGTGAGGCGTGCTTTGAGTTCGTTGCGAGCATCAGGCCATTGAGCGCAAATTTTTGCTAGTGCTAAATCACCTTTAGATAGCTTGGTTCCTCCACTGTTGACAGTGTTGAAAATTTCCACAACTACATCAACTGTTTTATCTTCACCACTGACTTCTTCAATATGCAAATTGATATTTTTAATGCCTTCAAGCTTATTCAAACTATTAATGTAAATGGTCAATTTAGGAGCCAGTTCTGAAACTTTTAGCAACCGCTGAATAAAAATTCCTACACCTTGTTGCATCAATTCAGTGACATTCACCCACAAAGGGTTCTCCTTCATTTTCAGAAGAGCGTAAAATTCAAATATTTCTTCCTCCAAGTTGAAATGCAAACCAGTGAAAGCTTCCACATTGCCATCAAAAAACTGAGGCGGTTTGCCCCGCACGACCCCATAGAATGAGGTGATGCGCTGTTGCCCATCTAGTAGCAGTTTAACTGAACCCGTAGAAAGCTTCCCATCGCCACGAGCATGGTCAATTGCTTGTTCAGTTTTAGTTTCCCACACTAATAAGCTACCGATGGGATGCCTGCGATATAGCGAATTCATCAAACCGCGCACTTGTTCACGATTCCAAACGTAACCCCTTTGGAACTCTGGTAAGGCAATACTGCCCATGTCAATTTGGTCAAGGATAGTAGTAATATTCATAGGTTATTTTTGCTCTTTTGTTACAAATTATAGAACCGGGTATTTACTTAAAACATCAGATACTTTAAATGATGAGATAATATTTGGATTACCTTGAAAAAGCTGAGACATCATTGCTTATTACATTCTGATAATCACTATTTTTTTACTGTTGCACTATCATCAATCGTCGAAAATATCAACTAAATAAACTGCTATACTACTCCCTAGATTTGAGCCACTGGTAACAAACAAGTTGCACCTATTCTTGCTAAATCATTATTAGATCAGCTATGGATATATAGGTTTTACCCCCTTGCCACCATTAGGAGTTTTGCAATACCAACGTAAATCACAGCTTTTACAATCTTGTTCACTAATATCGCCCGGAGCGGGAGCCTCCCATTTGTTAGTACAACGTGATTGTTCAATCTGATTTACCGTCTTAGTAAACTCATTTATCGCCACCTGAATTTCGCTAGGCTCAATACTGACTTCCACAAGAGCATTAACGGGACGTTTAGATGGGCAGGTAGAACCGTCAAGTTCGTTAAGGAAATACAAAACCGCTTTTCGTGGCAAAACGCCGTGCTTGCGTTGGTAGAGATAGGCATAAACTCGCATTTGGAATTCATACGTCTCTAAGTCTTTAGGCTTTAAACCAACGCGACTACTACCTTTGTAGTCCCACATCTCACAGTTTGCAGGGTCTAAGTTTTCATCACTTATATCTACAAGTAGATCCACAACTCCATGAAGAACATGATTAGTCTGATCTGCCTGCAATCTATGTTCTGTGTCTTTAACGCGTGGATAAAGTGTCGGGCCTTCGAGAGCATTGAAATATTGGAGAATTTTTACAGCTTGAACTCGCGTATCTGATCTAATAGCCAGAATTCCTTTGCTATTCAAACCATTCTCAACCTGAATAAAATACCTGATAATATCGCTTGGAGGTGATGGTACTGCTTCCCCAGTCTTCTGTGCGCCTTTAACTTCATTAAAATAGTCACGAATCTCTTCTTCACTGAGAGTAAGTCCATTATCAGGAAGCAAGCCTTTGTTTGACGGATCAACTATTCCATGATAGTGGGCATGACAGCGATCTAAAACTTGGTGAATTATAGTACCGAAGTAAGTTTGAGTTTGCTGGGCAGGTGCATATTTGTGAACATTAAAAGCACCATACTGACGGGCGCAGCGCCGAAAAGAAACGACATCTTGAGTAACACTGTATCGGCGTTTCACCACACTATTATTAGATAGAGGTACAGAAATCCCTTTAAATGGTTTTGTCATAAATAATTTATTCAAATTACGAGTGTATTTTGTCGAAAATTAGTGTAGTTACGTCCAGGTGCAGCTACATGATTTTTAATATGATCTTGTGTGCCAACTAAAATTAGACCATGCTGTGCGCGTGAGTAAGCTACATATAGTAA
>NZ_JAIVFR010000971.1 GCF_020829685.1 Nostoc sp. CHAB 5715
GTATGTAGCCGAGCCGTGCTAACAGACCGAGGGCTTGACCTGACAACTCATTTGGTTTCGCCTTACTGTGCAGTCTTCAGGGTTGTGAAACTTCAAAGTTAAAATTCTTTTTTCTTCATTTTGAATTTTGAATTTTGAATTTTGAATTTTGAATTTTGAATTCCCCCAGGGTTTTCCTGGTGTCTATTGCGCGGTGGAACCACACTGAACCCTTCCCGAACTCAGAGGTGAAACGCTGCTGCGGCCACGATAGTTTAGGGGTAGCCCTACGCAAAAATAGCTCGATGCCAGGTATCATTTTACAAACAAAAGCCTTCTCAAAGTCATTTGAGAAGGCTTTTGTTTTTGCTGAAAATCATTGGGATAAAAATACTATCCGTAAAGGAATTAAACAATTAACTAATGGGATTACCTGTGTAGATAATTATCTAGCAACAGCGCCTTCGCGGTTCGATAAACTAAGCTTTTTAGAGATTTTTGCGTAAGCCCTATAATCTTTATTAGGTGTTGGGTTTAAAAAAGCGACTTCCTCTCAAAAGTATTTTGCTTATTAAGCGTGTCACTATAGAAAATAGAGCAAAAAATTAAGTAATAGGAAGACTAAAGAACGCTGTGCAGATAACATTCTTAGGCACGAGTTCCGGTGTACCCACGCGATCGCGCAATGTTTCCAGTGTCGCCCTGAGATTACCCCAAAGGGCAGAACTGTGGTTATTCGACTGTGGCGAAGGCACCCAGCATCAAATTATCCGCAGTGAACTGAAAATTAGCCAACTCTCGCGAATTTTTATTACTCACATGCACGGCGACCACATCTTTGGCTTAATGGGACTTCTTGCTACTTGCGGCTTGGCAGGCAATGTGGAACGAATTGATATATATGGCCCACCTGGATTAAATGATTACATTCAAGCCGCCTCCCGTTACTCTTATACACACTTTTCCTACCCCATTAAAGTCCATGCCATCCGTCCAGGGGTAATTTATGAAGACGATGACTTCACCGTTAGCTGCGGTAATTTGCATCATCGCATTACAGCTTTCGGCTACCGCGTAGCCGAAAAAGACCGATCAGGACGCTTTGATGTGGAAAAAGCCAAGGCGTTGCAAATTCCTCCTGGTCGGGTTTATGGTCAACTTAAGCGCGGTGAAACAGTGACGCTTGCGGACGGACGGGTGATTGATGGCATTCAATTATGTGGCCCTACAGAAATTGGTCGAAAAATTGCCTATTGTACAGACACAATTTATTGTGATGGGGCAGTGGAATTGGCTCATGATGCAGATGTATTAATTCACGAAGCAACCTTTGCTCATCAAGATGCAGACATGGCTTTTCAACGGTTGCATTCCACAACCACAATGGCAGCGCAAACAGCTTTAGCTGCTGGGGCACATCGACTGATTATGAGTCATTTCAGTCCCCGCTATGCTCCTGGCAATACCTTGGAATTAAAGGATCTTCTTCAGGAAGCCCGTGCTATTTTTCCCCGTACTGACATGGCTTATGATTTCATGGTTCATGAAGTACCGAGGCGGCGGGAAGTAGAGTTAACCAAGGTAGGCGTTTAAATTTTGGATTGATTTTAGATTTAAGATTTCCTATTGAACCCTTTTAATCTAAAATTAACCAGGCTCTATCTTGGAGTTTACTAGTCTAACTCATAACGTCCAGTAAATAGACAGCAGTTTAGCTTGAGGAGTAAGTAAACTAGTTACCCAATAATTTACGGTTCACTAAGTGTATCAACAAGTTACAAATACTATGGTTGAGATATTTTTCTCAATGTGTTTTTTATATTACAAGTTATTAAAATAACTTTAATAGGATAATACTGTTGTAAATCAGAGAATTTTATACTTAAATACTTAAAAAAAATAATTAATTTTTCGTCAAGATTTTTCTTCTTTAAATAAAATATTTATTAAAAATTTATTCTTCTAACACTGATTAAAAATTTGTATGCATGAATTGATGAGCATGAAAGCGCCAGTTGGCATAATATTGTGCCAAGTGAGCTTGTCATTGTTGGAAGAATAATTAAGTATGCTATTGCAGCTATAGGTGTAAAAAAAACATTTCACATTTTTCATAAATCTTCCAAATAAATATAGTGTTTCGATATTAGAGGAGTTTGATAGTGGCTAAAACTAGTCTGAATCAAGAGCAACAGATTACTACTTCAGCACAAGGTGCAGTTGACATCAGACAACTATCTACTATTCTGCTTCGCCGACGTTTGCTAATCTTGGGGGTTTCCTGTGTAGTTATGTCAGCTGCTAGCCTCCTAGCTTTCATTGCTAAACCTATTTACCAGAGCAATATGCAGATATTGGTGAATTCCAATTTATCTGAAGGCACACAGTCAAATAATATCCCAGAAAGCGCAGACACCAAGGTTACTGAACCCAATTCTCAAGTTGTTGATTCCACTACTCAGATGAAACTTATGCTGAGTTCTAAGTTGCTTCAGAAAGCCGTAGATTTACTTCATTCTGATTATCCTGATATTACCTTAGAGTATATCAATGGTCAAACAGAACAGAACAAAAAAGCACCTCTAGAAGTGACTCCAGAAGAGGGAGGTATCGGAGCTAATAAAGTTTTTAGTCAATTATTTAAAGTTTCGTTCAATGATGACGATCCCGTCAAAACCCAAAGAGTACTTCAAGCTCTACAAAAAGTCTATCAAAACTACAATAAAGAGCAACAAAAAGAACGTCTCAATCAAGGGCTGGCTTTTGTAAGTGCTCGCCTA
>NZ_JAIVFR010000972.1 GCF_020829685.1 Nostoc sp. CHAB 5715
GTGAAGGGTGGTTATACGGAAAAATTCTGTATAATACCCAAATAAGGGGGTAAAAAAGAAGTTTTCCGTATATTCAAACAGGATTTCCTTAGAATGCCTGATATATCAGGATTAAAAAAAGATTATACGGAAAGTTTCCGTATAATAAATAGTTATGCTTCTGCGATGTTTGTGAGAACAGCGTGATGTCTATAATTTGTTTTGAAGGTGCGAGTGCTGTTGGAAAAACGACGACTGCCAATTGTTTCAAAGCAAATTACGGCGCGTTTGTTGTGCCAGAAGTCAACCAATTATTCAACAGACCTGAAGATGCGCCAGCTGAATGGTACTTCGAGCGTCAGGTTGAACGCTGGTCTATCGCTCAAGAACAAAGCAAATTTTATCATCTCGTTATTCTCGATGGCGACCCGTTTCAGACGCTTTGGTATTGCTGGGCGTATGATTTCGCCGGATGGCAGAGCTTGAATTTTATGGAACAGTTTTATAAGCCAAGAATCCAAAATAAAACGATTGGTTTTCCCGATTTATACTTTGTCTTTAGCATAAACGAAGTTGAGCTTAGAAAACGTAAAGCCAGCGATATGAGCAGACGAAGGCACGGCTTCGAGACACATTTGAAGATGATTGAGCCGCAACGCCGCTACTTTCAGGCTATGCAAGCGTTTTCACCGAATCGGGTTCTCTTTTTGTCAGCGGTAGCTATTGAAACAAACATCGAGTTTGTTCGTGAGCGCATTTCGGTTTTGTCAAAACACGATGAAAGAGAATCAGAAGCTTTAATTGATAAAATGATTCAATGGTTACGAGAGAACGAAGCATAACAAGTCATTGGACGCGATCGCGAAACAGCTACTTTCATAAAACGTTGCGTGTTAAATTTCAGGTTGTCGCTGGCGGTTTCGCGCCGCGTCAACTCCGTCGTTGGGCGGCACGGAACGAATGAACGACTGTAAAGACTCAATGCAGAACTCCCTGAAGCTCGGATTCTTCATCCAGCCCGTCCACCCCCCGTCCCGTTCCTATGGGGACGTTCTTTGCGAGGATCGCGAAGCGGTCGTGCTCGCCGACCGGCTCGGCTACCGCGAGGCCTTCATCGGCGAGCATCTCGTCGACTCGGCCGAGACGATCACCTCGAGCCTCGCTTTCATTGCGAATCTCGCCGATGCGTGCCCGTCGATCACCTTCGGTACCGGCGTGCTTCCGCTCGCCAACTACCACCCGGCGATGGTGGCGGCGCAGGTCGCGATGGTGGACCACCTGGTGCAGGGTCGATTGATCCTGGGAGTCGGACCCGGCGTTGCCGGTGACGCAGAAGCCATCGGAGATTTGGGCTCGGACCGAAATCGCAAGACCCAGGAGGCGCTCGAGCACATGTGCCGGATCTGGAGCGAAGAGCCGCCGTACCGGATCGAAGGCAAGTTCTACCGGACCACCACGGAGCGCTCGCTCGATCGGAACATCGGAGTGGGTGTCGCTGTCCGACCGCTGCAAGAGCCCCATCCGCCCATCGCCATCACCTCGATCCGACCGGACGCTCAGGGACCGCACGCCGCGGGAGCGCGCGGCTGGTCCGGAATCTCGGCGACCTACGTGGGTGCGTACGTCGTCCGGGCCCACATTAAGAACTACCTGGAAGGCCGGCGATCGGCGGGCCTCTGTGCCGATGCTTCCGGGTGGCGCGTGGCGCGCAGCGTTTTCGTGGCCGATGACGAGGCCACGGCACATCGCTACGTGCATCGCGAGGACGGCGCGCACGACTTCTACTTCCACGTCATGAGGACCAAGCTCGCGAAGGCCGGCGCGCTGGACGTCATGCGCGACTTTCCCGACCAGCCGGATTCCGAGCTCTCTACGAAGCGGTGCATCGAGCGTCTCGTAATCGCGGGAACCCCCCAGAGCGTCGCGGACCAGATTCTTGCATTCCGCAACGAGGTCGGCGCGTTCGGCACACTGCTCTACACGGGCCACGACTGGACCGATCCAGCGCTCGCCCGGCGCTCCATGGAGCTCATGGCGAAGGAGGTCTGGCCCCGGATCGATCGGGCCGCGCATGGGACGACACCAAAAGGTCAAACTGACGGTAAGGCATTTTCAGTCTGATGGATAGCCCAACCATTGCGTGCAGCCGACGCCCGTCAGCGGGCGCGGCTGACGCAGGCGTTAGACCGAAAGATGTAGTTTGGAAAATAGGGGAGTACTATCGATGTATGAGTACTTTGAGCTTCACTGCTTGAGCGATGACCTTGTTTATGAGTTTGATCGCAGGCAGCGTGAAGATGGCACTTTCGCATATCAGCGTCGTGATCAAGATCTTTGGATTATTTTCAAGCCGGATTACGGCTGGATTGCTTACAACGAAGCCACTCATGAAGTCCAGGGTCGCCTTTGGGATGTCTTGCCACAGCACCAAGGGGATCATCCACCCCCAGGAATTTGGGTTAGCAGAAAAGGGATCAAATCCTACGTCTACGAACTCAAGTATCCAAATAAGGCAACCGCAAGCTAAACACTCGATGTTCATAAGTCCAGGAAATTATCGGTGACAAGCTGGTAAAGCAGATATTGACGCAATTCACATCGCAGCCGCAACTGTTCACGGCATGGGTTTGGTAAGAATAGTGTTTAAGCCGAATAACATCTTGTACTTGTTCAAGCAGTTTCTTTGGGCGTTGTTCCATCGGTGTTATACAGAAAAATTCCGTTTAATACTCTAAATCAGGATGTTATACGGAAAAGTTCTTGATAACACCAAGGGATA
>NZ_JAIVFR010000973.1 GCF_020829685.1 Nostoc sp. CHAB 5715
AATGCTAGCACAAGTCCAAAAAGGATATGGCTACCCTGTAGCGATCGCAGAAGCCCATAATCAAGCAGTAGTCAAAGGTGGCGATAGAACGCGTTTCTTTGCCCTCCTCGAACAACAAATGATTAAAGCTGGTTTGAAAAATGTGGGAACTTCCTACAAAGAAGCCAGAAAGCGGGGCAGTATTGCTTAAATTAGGGAATAAATGCTTACATAAGCAGAATTCATAAAATAACATTAAGCAGGTCGGCGTAAATATTTGTTGTTTGAATGAGCCAGAAGCCAGGAAGTAGAAGGGAAGAGCGTTTTGGCCTAGTTTATCTTTATTCACATAGTTTGCTTTTATTGTGCCACCCTACTTACCTAAAATTAGTTGTTACTTGAGAAAGCTTTTGGGGAATTATATAAATGTAGCCTCTTTATTTGCTGAAACAAGTATGACTATAGATAAAATTACAGATAGCTCGATAGACTATCCAAAAGAAGAGTATTTATCTTCCCGGCGGCGCCGACGCCGAAGTTCTTCATTAGAGATAGATAATCAAAGCTTGGCTAATGATGTTATTAAATCTAGTGTAGATGAACTTGTTAATCCTTCTAACAAACCGACAAGAATCAATTCATCAATTGATTTAACTCTTCTATTGTCCAATAAGGTTGTGATAGATTTAAATGATTACCCAGACATTTTGGATATGTTAGCTGCACATCGAGACAATAAAGCAGATAATTATCCAGATGATTTATCTTATGGGCATTATCAATTACCACGTTTCTTGCCTAGAGGGGAAATAGGTTATGCTTATGCCTTCTACGAAGAAGGAGAAGATGGAAAAATACATTTTTTTGAACATGATGAAGACACCGAAAAAGACTTAGAAATTAGTCTTGAAAATGCTTGTCTAAAATATAGAGAGCAATTTTATACATACGTGGTGTGCAAGGATGTATTTCCAGCTTTTGAGAAAATTTTAACTTGTCATGGATGGAAGTTATCTACTCTTGATCTAGATTCTGCTTTTTCGTGGCTGGATACTAGGTTGGAATTAGAATACTTTTCTTCTATATTGGACTTTCAAGAATTACCTAAAAATCATGATGATGTTATCAATTTATTAATGAATTTCTTTGTTCTAGAACTTCCTTGGAATAATTATGGCAGTTGTGATTTTAATTTTAGTGATATAAGTTTGAATCTAGAAAATATGGAACCATATCCTTGGCTTGAAAGCAAAGATTTATCCCTACCAGAAAAACTTAGACTATCCGCAGATTATGACATCAAATTTCACCTTAATCTATTTAACTACTTTATTGAAAAAAGCAACGAAACCACAGATAAAAAGCTGCCAGTTATTCACAAAATAATTGGAGTTTTAGTCTCACTATCTTCATACTATGAAGATACTACTTCAATTGTTGAAAGTTTAGCACAAAAGGCTAAAGTCCATTCTTGGATTGAAGATGTTGTTAAAGAGAGAGTAGAATACCTCAAAAGTATTTTCGATGTTGCAGAAGGCTATATTTCTGATTTGGATGATTTTGTTTCTGAATTTGATAATGCACTTAATGTAATTTGAACTCGTAAAATTAAACTATCAAAACTTGAGGAGAAAGTTTACATGGAATTACTTGAATTAAAATGGACTAAAAATTTTAAAAAGTTATATCAGACAAAAGATAGTAAATGGACAGGTGAAACAGACAAAATAGGAGAACATATTAAACTGCATTGGAGAAACCAAAATAGTAGAGATGAAAACAATGCAAATGAACCAGGAAAAGGAGAACTGATAATTTTAAGACAATATGGTGTCATAACACACATTGTTCGGTTAATCGACGATAAATTCAACACCGAATTAATGGATAAAGATGAATTTAATATTTATCGTTCAGTTGAAGTCATTTGGGTAACTAATGATTGGAATTGTCCTCCTAGTACCAGCATTTTCTTTGCTTCTGGTGTTCACTTCCCTGCAAATGGAAAGGTGTATCAAATAGAAAAACTGAAAGCTTTCAAACAACGTTGGGGAGAAGGAAGATTAATAGAATTTCAACATTATCTTCAACAAGAATTAGAAAAATACTAAGCTGAAAAGGAAGGGCTGAAAATTGCTATAGAAATCAAAAGTTTCCTTGACCCATCCAAGATTTCAGAATTTTACGGAGCGCTGGGACAATTTATAGCATATAGGGCAGCTTTAAGTATTCAAGATCCAAAACGGGTTTTATATCTAGCAGTGTCCAGCGATATTTACGAGGGATTTTTTGTAACTCCCTTTATTCAGGGACTCGTTCAGCAAAACCAACTTCTGTTGTTGATTTACAATATTGATGAGGAGGTAATTCAACAATGGCTACCGTCAACGAATACCGACAACACATCCAAAACCTGCTAACAGAACGCGCCAAACTGGTGTGGGACGATCGCATCCAAGCCCAAACTATTTTCGATACCGAACGCGACCACTACCAACTAGTCTACGTTGGTTGGCGCGGCTCAAAGCGACTGTATGGCACTGTCCTTCACCTAGACATCATCGATCGCAAAATTTGGATTCAACAAGATGGTACTGAAGTTGGGATTGCAAACCAGTTGGTTGAACTCGGTGTCCCCAAAGAAGACATTGTTTTACCCGCATTTCTCACAAACTCAGAGAACCCGGGGGGCAAAAACTGCTAGAATGTATATATAATAAGCACTTCAGCTATTTTGAAATATGACTCGACCCGCAACGCGATCGATACCAAAGGAGTT
>NZ_JAIVFR010000974.1 GCF_020829685.1 Nostoc sp. CHAB 5715
CTTTACCTAAAATCTTCGCTAAATTGTCAAGCCATTGCGGTTGGGTCTTTACAGTTGTGTATTCAACGAAGTAAACGCTTGAGATTAGAGCCATTGGACTATCTTTGTATTCAATGTCAAAGAGCAAATATCCCATAAGCAGTTTTGTTGAAAGCAATGGCTCTTGTGAGTAAATTGCATCCTTCGATACGCCTACGGCCTCAAGATCCCTGACAAAGAACTCGGTGTCGTGAAGCATCTCCTCCTCGGTATATTTCGCCCATGCTTTGGCTTGAACTGGGTCATGCTTAGTGAAGTATCGGATAGCTAGTGCATCTACTGTACGTTTTAGCCGCAGCCGAAGAATAGTTTCAATGTTGTGCCGCTTGTAGTAATCCATGTTGAGATCCGATCCGTTCAACATATGTTGAGAAAACGGAACTTCTTTATAGAACTTCGCAATCATTGAGTCTAGGAGTGCGTCTACACGCGATCTGAGTTCCGGTCTTTTTGGCTGACCAATAGGCTTTTTCATTTTTAGCAGAATTGATTATTTTCAATGGTTTCAGAACTTTGGGAAGTGCGGAATCAGAAACTGGGAATCAAGAAGGTTGGTATTTCAGAATAGTTTTTCTGGCTGTCTCTAAGATTACCCATTTTTCTAATCCCTCACCATCTATGAGTTGTGCCTTAAGTTAGTGCATTCGACTGTCACTTAAGTTGTGGTTAGTAGAATATCTTGTTGGTGGTTATATACCAACTTATTTGGTAGTAAATCCTATACCAATCTTATCGGGGAAAATGTAATGCAAGATACACTTTTTGATTTATCTCCTGGAATCCACTACTTTGTAGCTTATTTAACAGCAATGCTGAAATTATGAGATATGGAAAATATTCAAACTATCCAATCTACTCCCTGATTTGTGCAGTTGGATTCGATTTTGTACGTAATTTTTGAGTTACAGGCATATTACCAATAAAGTTGGGAAAATGATTTTTAATACTTCCTGATTTGAAAGTTGCTGAGATATCTTATGCAATAAGAGTTTTCCTAGAACAATTCACACGTAAACGTTTCATAGATGAAAATCCTGTTTCCACATTCGGAATTTGATTATTCACAGTGTCAGGAAAATTTGACAATTTCAGTAATTAACTCCACCAGCAAGAAAGAAAGTACTGTGATGGTATGGTTGCTGTCTTTATTTAGGGCATAAAAATATTCAGCATACTGTTCATTACACCGAACTTGCATTTACCAAGTTTCAGGGGCTTTGGGATGATTGATGTTTAAGGGCCCTGCTTAATTGTTGCCCATCTCCCCCGAAAAAAATCACTCTCACTGGCTCCTCCTTACTCCTGAATTCTTGTTAAAGTTCTGATAAAGTCAGCGTTTGATTACGTAACTAAATTGATATTTTCCAATTTAGTTGGTATTATAACTTCAACCTAAAAATTACGTACATATCCAAGCACACTTGTAAACGTTGAGGAATAAACTAGAGAGTTTAGACGGTTAGAAAAACAACTACTCAAGCATTAGTTGTTAAAAATTCACACAGTATTAATAGCAACACAATTGCATAAAACAATGAAAAAGTATTTGTTTGTCTTTTCACTGGTAGCCTGTACTATCAATGTCGCGCTGCCAAATCAAGCTTTCGCTGTGGAACTGTATTCTGCTGGCAGTCTGCGGAATAGTCTAACAGAAATTACTGGACTTTTTACCGAAGATACCGGGATACCTGTCACGTTGACGTTTAATGGCTCCGGTACATTAGCAGATACCATACAAAAAGAACTTACGGAAAAAGGAAAGTCCGCAGACGTTTTTACCAGCGCCGATATTGGCAATCCTCAAAGACTATACGACCAAGGCTTGAGTGGGCCTGTAGTGAACTTCATTGGTAATCGCTTAGTTGCTGTTGTCAGACCAGGGTTAAATGTGACATCAGATAATTTGTTGAACTTCTTGCTAGACCCTAATATTAAAGTCGGAACCTCAACACCGATAAAAGATCCTTCTGGAGACTATGCATTCCAGGTATTTGACAAAGCCGGTCAGGTCAAATCTGGTAGTACTCAAATTTTGAAAGACAAAGCTTTGCAATTAGTAGGGGGTAATCCCAATGCTCCTGTACTTCCTAATGGAGAAAATAACTTAGTTTACTTTCTCAAAAAAATTCCCCAAGAAGAGTTTCGGGCAGATATCTTTTTATCTTACTACACTGGTGCTTTGTCTGCTCAAGCCTTGCCAAATGGTAGCGATTTGCAATTAATAGAGTTACCTAATTATTTGGCAACCAAGGCTGATTATGGGCTGACTATAGTGAAAAACGCCGACCCTGATAGTCAAAAACTGGCTGACTACATCCTTTCACCAAAGGCACAAGACATTTTGATTAATAAGTATAAATTTGCACCTCCCTCTACTCCGGTTCCTGAACCCAGTAGTATAGGTGGAGCAGTTCTTGCAGTTAGTATAGCTTTTGCTCTGAAGAAAAGACAGGCATATTTCAAAAGCAATCAGTCAAAATAGTGCGTTTTTCAATTTCTTTATTAACCAGTCCCGTACCAATAAATATCGTTACAATTAACCCGATGGCATTCATCGCCGCCATCCCAAAATCTAAAAAGATTTTGTCTTCAGTCCTTCCTGAATTTGCAGCAACGACTGAAGACAAAATCTTTTTAGATTTTGGGATGGCGGCGATGAATGCCATCGGGTTAATTGTAACGATATTTATTGGTACGGGACTGGTTAATAAAGAAATTG
>NZ_JAIVFR010000975.1 GCF_020829685.1 Nostoc sp. CHAB 5715
GAGGAGTACTTAGGCTTGGAGGGTGGTCCCCCCATGTTCAGACAGGATTTCACGTGTCCCGCCCTACTCGAGTCTCTTGCTGTTTGACGGCTACGGGGCTGTCACCCGCTATGGCCGACCTTTCCAGATCGTTCGCCTTTATTTCACAAGAGCACTGGCCTGGTCCCGGTTCGCTCGCCACTACTACGGGAGTCTCGGTTGATGTCCTTTCCTCCGGGTACTGAGATGTTTCAGTTCCCCGGGTTTGCTTAATGAACCCTATGTATTCAGGTCATTATACCTTTGAACGATCCGCCAATCCTCGCCCCGGCAAGCCGGAGCAAAGTTGGAAGACCGTAAAGGTGGGTTTCCCCATTCGGAAATAACCGGATCAAAGGGTGCTAGCGCCTCCCCGGTTCTTATCGCAGCTTGCCACGTCCTTCATCGCCTCTCTACGCCAAGGCATCCGTCAGAAGCCCTTCAACGCTTGATCGTTTCTCAGCAAAACTCATGCAGGAATGATCCGACCGACTGGAAAGAGATGCCGGTGGGTTCCTGCCTGATTTTTGTCAGACAATGTCTTCTCTCGAACGCGTCCTGAAAGGCTATGAGGGCCCGGACGCTTTCTTCCTTCACGATGTCAATGCCGACCGAACCCTGGGGCTCGGAGGCAAACTTGATGTGCGATGCGCGTTTCTGGTGGAGCCAGACGGAGTCGAACCGACGACATCCTGCTTGCAAAGCAGGCGCTCTACCAACTGAGCTATGGCCCCATTCCAGAGGAACAGGTCAGAGCCAGGAGAACTGTCGGCGACTGGTCGTCCCGGCGTGCGCCAGGATGGTAGGCCCGGGCAGACTCGAACTGCCGACCTTACGCTTATCAGGCGTACGCTCTAACCACCTGAGCTACGGGCCTATGGCAACGACAGCCCGTGACCAGGCTCGCGATCGCACGCCTCAACGCCGGGCGCATGCCCGACGAAGAAGCGTGAAATAGGAAAGAGAAACGAAGACGGCGGCGCTCCGCATTATATGCGAAGCCTCAATAGATCCTCGTGAGAGGGTCTGGAGAAGCATCCTTAGAAAGGAGGTGATCCAGCCGCAGGTTCCCCTACGGCTACCTTGTTACGACTTCACCCCAGTCGCTGACCCTACCGTGGTCGCCTGCCCCCTTGCGGTCAGCGCAGCGCCTTCGGGTAGAACCAACTCCCATGGTGTGACGGGCGGTGTGTACAAGGCCCGGGAACGTATTCACCGCGGCATGCTGATCCGCGATTACTAGCGATTCCAACTTCATGCCCTCGAGTTGCAGAGGACAATCCGAACTGAGACGACTTTTAAGGATTAACCCTCTGTAGTCGCCATTGTAGCACGTGTGTAGCCCACCCTGTAAGGGCCATGAGGACTTGACGTCATCCCCACCTTCCTCCGGCTTAGCACCGGCAGTCCCATTAGAGTTCCCAACTAAATGATGGCAACTAATGGCGAGGGTTGCGCTCGTTGCGGGACTTAACCCAACATCTCACGACACGAGCTGACGACAGCCATGCAGCACCTGTGTCCTAGTCCCCGAAGGGAAAGCCAGATCTCTCTGGCGGTCCAGGCATGTCAAAAGGTGGTAAGGTTCTGCGCGTTGCTTCGAATTAAACCACATGCTCCACCGCTTGTGCGGGCCCCCGTCAATTCCTTTGAGTTTTAATCTTGCGACCGTACTCCCCAGGCGGATTGCTTAATGCGTTAGCTGCGTCACCGAGAAGTAAACTCCCCGACAACTAGCAATCATCGTTTACGGCGTGGACTACCAGGGTATCTAATCCTGTTTGCTCCCCACGCTTTCGAGCCTCAGCGTCAGTAATGATCCAGTATGTCGCCTTCGCCACTGGTGTTCTTCCGAATATCTACGAATTTCACCTCTACACTCGGAGTTCCACATACCTCTATCACACTCAAGACACCCAGTATCAAAGGCAGTTCCAGAGTTGAGCTCTGGGATTTCACCCCTGACTTAAATGTCCGCCTACGCTCCCTTTACGCCCAGTAATTCCGAGCAACGCTAGCCCCCTTCGTATTACCGCGGCTGCTGGCACGAAGTTAGCCGGGGCTTCTTCTCCGGCTACAGTCATTATCTTCACCGGTGAAAGTATTTTACAATCCTAAGACCTTCATCATACACGCGGCATGGCTGCGTCAGGCTTTCGCCCATTGCGCAAGATTCCCCACTGCTGCCTCCCGTAGGAGTTTGGGCCGTGTCTCAGTCCCAATGTGGCTGGTCATCCTCTCAGACCAGCTACTGATCGTAGCCTTGGTGGTCCATTACACCACCAACTAGCTAATCAGACGCGGGCCGCTCTAAAGGCGATAAATCTTTCCCCCGAAGGGCACATCCGGTATTAGACCCAGTTTCCCGGGCTTATTCCGAACCTAAAGGCACGTTCCCACGTGTTACTCACCCGTCCGCCACTAGCTCCGAAGAGCCCGTTCGACTTGCATGTGTTAGGCCTGCCGCCAGCGTTCGCTCTGAGCCAGGATCAAACTCTCAGGTTGAGTTGACTTCTGACCTAAGCTGATGGTCGGGAAGACCATCTGGCATTAGTTCTACGTATTCTTGACGAGATCCCACGAACGTTGCGACCTAGGTCGAAACGTCATGGTGTCTTTCAAAAAGACCGCAGATGTCAGTGTCGAGTGACGACCTCGAAGGGTCGTCGCTGGAGCACCGCCGCCTGCGTTTCTCTTTCCAAATCAACGATGTCAAAGACCGTAGG
>NZ_JAIVFR010000976.1 GCF_020829685.1 Nostoc sp. CHAB 5715
CCAACTTACCCAAGCAGGTTTGCACCAACTAGGACAGAGGTCGATTCTCCAGAAGCGTTGCTTGCGTCAAGCGCAAAGGTTCCGACGTGCCCCGTCGTACCCAATCCTGAGTTAAGGATATTTATGCGCTCGCTCCTCAAAAGGATAAGTTTTAGTAAAGTCTTAAAGTAATCTTTAATACAATTTTTCTAAAAGTTTATCTAAATTAGGCAGTGCTAAATGGTCAAGAGTCAGAAAGCATTGACGAAAAGACAAGATTCCCGACTTTTTTAAAGAAGCCGGGAATCTGAATCTTAGTCTTTAGCTAACTTATTATTGGATGTGTAGTAAACCTTACTACCAGTATCAGGGACAAAATGGCAGCTGATACATGAATTCCATAATGATTTCCAAATTGGTTCTTCCGATTTGTGGAAATATTCACCCATCACTGGTTTTATTGCCTCAGTTGCCTTCAGTCTTCTTGCCCTCCAATGACACGAACTCGCCTCAGATCAGAAACCTCTTCTCCTCTTTCAAGGTCTTTTCTCCGCCCTTTTCCGCCACTCCGCGATCATCGCAAAACTCCAATTTCCTCCCATACAAAAGCCTTATCCCACCTTATATTTTGGTGGTTCTTCAGATGCTGCGCTCCAAGTTGCTGCCAAACATATTGATGTGTATTTAACTTGGGGTGAACCACCAGATCAAGTTGCCCAAAAGATTACAAAGGTACGCCGATTAGCAGCAGAACAAGGTAGAACAGTCCGCTTTGGGATTCGGATGCACGTTATAGTACGTGAAACTACGCAAAAAGCCTGGGATGCAGCTAATGAACTGATTCAGTATGTGGATGATGAAACCATAGCTGCTGCACATCGGCGGTTTGCTCAATCTGAATCAGAAGGACAACGCCGCATGGCCCAACTGCATAAGGGTAATCGCCAAAACTTAGAAATTAGCCCCAACTTATGGGCAGGTGTTGGCTTAGTGCGTGGGGGTGCTGGTACTGCCTTAGTTGGAGATCCAGAGACAGTTGCAGCGCGAATGCTGCAATATGCCGATTTAGGAATTAATACCTTCGTTTTCTCAGGGTATCCCCATCTCGAAGAAGCCTATCGAGTCGCTGAATTAGTGTTTCCCCACTTGCCACTACAAACTCCTGCAATTGCATTACCGCAGCAGGTTGCAAGTACATTCAGTGAATTTGTTACCAAAACAGATTTACTCAAACCACAGCCTGTGTAAGCAATTCAAAAAGTTAAACGTGAAGTAGCAAGAGTCCACTTCCTAAAGCTTCATTCCACAGAGCTGATTTTTGAATTTCTAGTAAAGAAAGAGGTGAATTTACAGGTAAGGGTAGCTCTTGTTGCAAAGATAGTTGCCACCATCCAACATCGTGCCACTCACTAAATTTATACCCAACTTTGCGAAATACACCTACAGGCGAAAAACCGACAGCCTCATGCACAGCGATACTTGCTGGATTAGGTAAAGCAATCGCAGCAAAAACGTTATAAAATCCTTGGAGTTGCAGCAACCCAAAAAGGGAAGTGTACAAAGCTTTAGCAACTCCCTTTCTGCGATGCTCAACATTTACGTACACGGATGATTCCACAGACCATTGGTAAGCGGCACGAGTCCGGTAGGGAGTAGCATAGGCATAGCCTAGAAGCTCACCGTTAATTTCACACACTAGCCAAGGCATCAGCCGTTGATAATTCTTGATACGCTGCTGAAATTCCGTTTTGCTGGGAGGCTCTATCTCAAAGGAAATTGAAGTTTCCCGCACAACTGGCGCATAAATTGCCAGCATTTTTAAGGCATCACTTTCATTAGCTAGTCTGATTGCAGCCTTCACAGCAGATCCTTTTTGGGCTAAAAATTAATTATGCAAACTCGACATACTCAATAATGGTTCCATCAGGATGCATCGCTCGCATATTGACTCCAGTGGGAACTTTGTTAGGTTCTGCCAAAATCACTGCACCCTGCTGAATAAGTGCTTCTTTAAAATCATTGAGTGAGTCAACGAGAAACGTTGCATGTGTATTCTTGAATGAAGAGAGTGCTTCTACCGAACCAGCAATTAAAAGAATAGAACCCACACCTGCGAGTTCCAACTCAGCTTCGGAATATTGAAACCACAACCAACATTTTTCTGTAAAGAGGTTTTCATAGAAAGCGATCGCCTCATCCAAGTCTACCGGATTAAGATAGACTCTGGTTAGTACTTTAAGAATTTGCATTGCAAACTGTCTGTTAGGCAGCTAGTGGATTTTATTTTTTTACTTCGGCAACCATAGTTAACTAAAATTGATCAATAATCTATCTTCAATTTTAAAAAGGTCTTCAACTCTCTGTTCACCTAGCTCTAGATAACGTTGTTCGCTGTCAATCAAAACACATTTCATTTCTACTCCTTTAGTCCCACAAAAGTCATCTGTATAGCTATCACCAATATATATACATGATGAAGCATCAGTACTTGGTACAACTTTGGGTAAAACTGTGGCGGATTCAGGTGTGAAAGTGAAACGCATAGGCGCTTCGCCTTCCCGCAGGGTAGGAGTGCAAAGGTTAGCCAGAGGAATGCAGAGTTTTTAAATTTGATTTACTACGAGTTTATGAAATCCTGTATAGCGGTTATCAGTCTTCCGAAGTACAGTAGCAGCAGTGAGTAAACCAACCGAGTAAATTCTCTGTAGTCACTTCTGCGAATGCCACATCCAATGCCTTGAGTAAATCAGGATACGTCCTTGCAC
>NZ_JAIVFR010000977.1 GCF_020829685.1 Nostoc sp. CHAB 5715
CAATTTTCTTATATATTTTCTCACCTTTGACTATTTCTTCATAGTAGTGTTCATAAGGGGTGAACCTGATAGATTCTTGCCTTCCTAAACCCAAAATACCAAAGGTGCAAAGGCTATTATAAAACAGTTCGTGTACCCGTTTTTGAAGTACCTGATTGAAATATATCAGGACGTTACGGCAAAGGATGACATTAAACTCGTTAAAAGAGCTATCAGTTGCTAAATTATGCTGGGCGAAAACAACGTTTTCTCTTAGAGATGAGCGAAATATAGCGTTATCATAAGCTGCTGTATAATATTCTGAGAAAGACTTCTTGCCACCTGCTTTCAGATAAAGTTGAGTATATTCTTGCATGAGTTTTAGGGGGAAAATCCCACTTTTGGCACTTTGTAATACCTTCTCATTAGTATCAGTGGCATATATGCGGCAACGGTGGTAAAGCCCTTCTTCTTGTAGTAAAATTGCCATTGAGTAGACTTCTTCACCAGTCGAGCATCCAGCGTGCCAGATGCGAATAAACGGATAGGTTTGCAAGAAGGGGATAACTTGATTTCTAAAGGCGTGATAAAAGCTGGGATCGCGGAACATTGATGTTACATTCACTGTCAGAGCAAGCAAAAATCGTTCCAAATAGGCACGGTTGTGAAGTAACCTTTCTTGCAATGCAGAAACATTTGCTAACCCCTCTAATTCCATGAAGCCCTGAATGCGGCGCTTGAGTGAGGAAAGAGCATAATCACGAAAGTCATAACCATAGTACTGATACACACCTTCCAAAAGCAGATGTATTTCTATATCCTCCAAGGTTGGCTTGGGTAAAGTCATAGTACGAATTAGCATATATGTTGAGCCAGTTATTTAAATGTGCTGGCAATACAACGAGTTAAGCTGCTTGGAGTTAGCCAAACAAATATTTCCCAAAACACCTGATGGAGAAAAAATTATTCACATTTTAAGTGGTAGGATTTTTCTAACCCAAGTAAATCTTACGCCGAAAATAGCTTGCTGGATCTATTAAATTTGATAACGGTGCTACTTATGGGTTTGGGTTTCACCTAATGGCTGTTATTCCTAAAGCAGCGATCGCTATTATTGAAATCCCAACTAGCCATCTCATCTGGTAGCGCAGATTTTTAATCTCTTGGCTCAGATTTTCTCTCTGTGGTATGGGATATGGTTGAAGTTCTGCAACTTCAACAGCTATTTGTTGGGGTATCTTTTGGGTACTTTCAAAAGTTACCTGCGTATGTAGCCAATTAGTAATTAGTTGAGGACAGTTTTTCTTAAACCAATTTAAAGCCAAAGTTCTAAAAACTGGTTTGGACATTCGCGCAATTAATTTCATCACCCTGTTTAGGGGTTTTAAGCGAAGCTTTTGGTTGATCAGATTGACTGAACCAACATCATAGAGACAATCCAGAATTAGTTTCACAGTGGCTTCTTCACTGTTAATCAAGTTTTGCAGTAAAAGCAGAACATCGTGCATACGCTCTGCTTCAATTACCTTTTCTGCCAAGGTCTCTGGAGGATTTACTGAAGAACTTACGGTTGTATTTAGGGCGTTTCGTCTTACTATTGTCATGTTAGTAACATAGCAGTCATAATAATTTAAGTACACCTGTCTACCGAGAGAAAGATTTTTTATCTAGAGAAAGAACCTAAAAGCCAAAATTTGTTCGTGAGACACATGATTATATCGTGTCTGTAAAAAGGCTATTTGTCTAGTTCCTATGAAACTTTTATCCACTTCTGACTGAGAGCATTGTTTTGAAGGAATAAAACAGCTTGTAATCAGATATTGCACTGATGTTAATGTCAATTTTATAACAAACTGCTCCAGACACAGAGAACTAGAGCGGGAAAGGGGTACAGAAGTAATTGAATATCAATCTAAAATTGAAATATCTATCAAGCTTGCGATGGGATCATCATGACCAGCGAAAAAATAACGGTGCAGTCTTTGTATACTGTCACTGATGAAGAATTAATGCTGATGAGTTCGCAAAACCCAGAACTGCGGTTTGAACGCAATGCTAATGGAATGTTAGAAACTATGCCCCCAACTGGTGGAATTTCTGGTAATCGAGAAATAAAAGCAGGAGCCTATTTGTTGAATTGGGTAGAAAGTCAGGATTTAGGTGAAGTTTTTAGTTCAAGTACAGGTTTTAGATTAGCAAATACGGCAGTGCGTAGACGCGTAGCGGCTTGTCGTTAGACATCGCCTGATGCTGCTTTTGTAGCTAAAGGACGTTTGCCAGAAGGTTGGGATGAAGAAGAAGACAAATTTATTAATTTAGCACCCGACTTTGTAATTGAAATTCGTTCTAAAAACGATAGCTTGGCAAAACTTAAAGCCAAGATGGAAGAATATATTAGTAATGGTGTTCAATTAGGATGGTTAATTGATAGTAAAAATCAGCAAGCTTTTGTTTATCGCCGGGATGGTTCAATTACTCAATATCCAGCTACGGCAGTATTAAGCGGTGAAGATATTGTGCCTGGTTTTACCTTGCTTTTAAGAAAATTATTATAAAATTGACCATATTCTATATCAATTTGATACAAGGATACGCCAATCCAAAAATTTATTTAAGACTACCCTACAAGCTTTATCCTGGGTGCATCCCAGTTTTTATTTTGCTCTTGAGAATAACTGTCATTGCGAACGCGAGTGCGTCTCGTAGAGAGGAGGAACGACGAAGCAATCTCATGGACTCGTTTTGACCTGAAGAATTTTGCGAT
>NZ_JAIVFR010000978.1 GCF_020829685.1 Nostoc sp. CHAB 5715
TGCTACGTCTCTACAAGGATTTTGGTATTATGCAAAATCATTTTCATAGATGGAATCAGCAACGCCCGATTTTGCAGGCAATGCTACCCCTGGTTGGTGTGCTGCTAGAGAAATGCGTTATTTTGGCTACAAGCTAGTTATGCTGTCAACATGGAATGGAATTCCTATTGCTTATGACATAGTGCCTGCTAATACAGATGAAAGAATTGCTGCCAAAGGTGTTATATAGATGGTTAACTCTAGTAATATTTACGTAGATAAAGAATTTATCTCTGCTGATTGGCAGCAAGCGATCGCTCGTCGCACAGGTAATCGCATCTGGACACTTACCCGTGATAACCAAATAAAAGAACTTATCTGACAGTTAAGGGTGCTGCATCTCCTCACAAACTATTCTGGACATGGACAAATCCTCAGACCAATAAAATTGAACGCATCCATTGGTATCCTTTAGCTATGAAAGCAAAGGCAAGTGAAGATGACCGAACTGACTACTCAAATATAACTCCAGTCAAGATTGTAAATGGAAAATTAATTACACTTGAAAAGGAGAATTTACCATCAAATGAGGTCAGCACACAATAAATCTGCTTGGGTAAGGTTTGCTCCACTGAGTTTAGCCCCAGACAGGACGGCTCCACTTAAGTCAATACCAACCAAGCACGCATTACTCAGGTTGACCTCAGCAAGATCAACTCTGGTAAAGTCTCGCTCCCCTGTTTTATATCGCCTCAGCAGTTCAGTAACTTCCATCAGTTGTGCCTGTAAATAACTGCCACGATGACTGCTTTATTCAAATTGGCTACAGATTAGGCTTTTACAAGGAAATTCAAATTAAGTGCAATAAAGTCTAGGTTGAATTTAGCTTGCTATGATAAATATGAAAAGATAGTTCAATAAAACTTGATGGATTCTCTCTCCACTCTCACTAATGCTACTATCGTAGCTGGCTTTCATGCACTTTCTGAGCCATTACGGCTTCAGGTCTTAGAACTGCTGCGAGAGCAAGAACTGTGTGTCTGTGACTTGTGCGAGACTCTAGGGGTTACTCAGTCGAAACTGTCTTTCCATTTGAAAACTCTTAAAGAAGCTGGGTTAGTCCGTTCGCGTCAAGAGGGACGCTGGATTTACTACAGCCTTAATTTGGTTCAATTTGTAGTACTAGAGCAATATTTATCTGATTATCGCCGCCTAGTTCAAATATTGCCTGCCCGCTCCTGCCAAAATTCTTAAGAACATATCAAGTTTTTTTGATGAATTTTTATATCTTGTAGTTGACACTACCCGTATATATCAACTTTATTTGAAATGAGAGATATAAACTTAGTTACAGCACAGAGGGAGGTCAATGAAAGCAAAAGTTAAGAAATTGGCTCTCACGCTGGGAACGCTGGCTCTAGCGAGTAGTTGTGCAGCTGGACCAACTTCTAGTACTCAAAGTCAACAGTCTCCAATTGCTATTGAAGTTAGTAATACTCCCAAGGCTGGGACAACAATTAAAATTGATGGTTCTAGTACGGTATATCCAATTACCCAAGCGATCGCTAAAGAGTATCAAGCCGATCCAAAGAATAAGGTACAGTTTGCAATTAACATTTCCGGTACTACTGGCGGGTTTGAAAAATTTTGTGCCGGAGAAACCGACATCAGCAACGCTTCACGACCAATTTTGAAGGACGAGATGGAAGTTTGCAAGAAAAATGGTGTGGTGTATATGGAGTTTCCCATTGCTTTTGATGCACTTACCGTTGCTGTTAATCCGCAAAACAACTGGGCAAAAGACATCACAATAGCAGAATTGAAAAAGATTTGGGAACCGGAGGCCCAAGGGAAAATTACCCGATGGAACCAAGCACGTGCATCTTGGCCAGATCGTCCAATGAATTTGTATGGTGCTGGTCAAAAGTCTGGTACTTTTGACTACTTTACAGAAGCGACTGTAGGTAAAACTAGAGCCAGCCGTAATGACTACACTGCGAGTGAAGATGATGAGGTACTAGTCAATGACATAATCAAAGACCCAAACGCTTTAGGTTATTTTGGTTATTCGTATTATGAAAAACACCAAAATAAGTTAACAGCGTTGGCAATTGACAACGGCAAAGGTGCAGTACTGCCGTCGCGTCAAACTGTAGAGAAAGTTCAGTATCAACCCCTGGCTCGACCTTTGTTTATCTACGTTAATTTTCGGGATAAGCAAGACAAAGGATTAGTGAACAAATTTGTAGAATTTTACATTGATAAAGCACCAACAACAGCCAGTGCTGTGGGTTATATACCTTTACCAGATGAGAGCAAACGTCTCAATTACGTTCACTTGTATCAAGGAAAAGTGGGAACAGTATTTGGAGGAAAAGCAGAGATGAACCTAACAATTGGAGAGTTATTACGGAAGGAAGGACAGTTCTAGGCATGGACAACCCATCCAAACCAACCAACTTGTTCATGATGAAACTTTAGAATGCAAGCTGTGTGAACCCTGTGATGAACAAAAAGATTTCAAAACGCCTTTCCTTTCTTGACCGATTCTTGACCTTGTGGATTTTTCTAGCAATGGCTGTTGGGGTCTGCTTGGGATATTTTTTTCCTGGAGTTGAAGGGTTTATTAATCAGTTTCAGGTGGGAACGACCAATATACCGATCGCCATCGGGTTAATTCTGACGATGTATCCACCCTTAGCCAAGGTGCGATACGAGGAGTTAGGAGATGTATTTCGTAACGGGAAAATTCTCGGTA
>NZ_JAIVFR010000979.1 GCF_020829685.1 Nostoc sp. CHAB 5715
CGTGCTTTCTCTTAGACAAATGACAAATGACAAATGACAAATGACAAATGACTAATGACTAATGACTAATGACTCTTGCGTTGCGGTTTAACTTTTTCCCCAGTAATGCTGACGATCAAGAATACAATCCCCCCATACCCAATGACAAATGACTAATGACAAATGACAAATGACAAATGACTAATACCAAAAATTGCTTAGTTTAACAGAAATGCCCCTCAAGGAGATGATACAACGATATCTCCTTGAGGAGCAAAACTTATCAATTCAATTGTTCCTATAATTTCGGTTTCTTAGAACAGGAATTATCTAGGATTAATGTGCCGTCTATTCCCCCATCCTGGATTAACAATGGCGGCTAAATCTTCTTCAGACAATTTGCTGATTTCACTCTCCAGTTCTTCGACGCTGAAATCATAGCCACGCTCTTGAGCAATCTTGACGAAGGCTTCTGGATTAGCTGTTGCTTTGAGTCTTTGCTGTAATGCTTGATCTTGTTTTACGGCTTGAAAAAGTCGGGTAGCATTTTGCTGTGTCATGACAGTCTATCTCCTGTTTTAAATATCAGGTTTGAATGTAGTAATTTGACTCCTGTGGAATCACTAAATTTTGTGAAAACCTTTAGATTAAGCGTGTAAGTTTAATTTTAAAACAAAGAAGAAAAATGTGTAGATTCTGATAAGAAAATATAAGTTTTAGTCTAAATATTTTTGCTACTTTTTAAAAATCAGCCCTAAGATGGAAGCAGTATTTAACTAAATAACATTGAGTTTGAATTGTAAATGCATTTTAGATTCTTTGCGTGAGTGATTCAGCCATGACGACTTTTGGCAAATAAAAGCTTGACTTAACACTTGTGAATAAAATAATATGTTAGATTGTCTGTCTAATTCCTGCTCGGATCAGGTAGACATATTACAAAAGCTGGCAAAAGCGTCTCTACACGAGATAAGAACCAGCTACCTGTACGGCAACCTCAAGGACAATTCCATGACCTACGCGATTATTGAAACTGGCGGCAAACAAATACGAGTAGAGCCAGGGCGGTTTTACGATATTGAACTGCTTCCGACCGAACCAGATGAAAAAGTTACAATAGACTCTGTATTACTCGTGCAGCACGATGGTGAAGTTACCATTGGACAGCCACTAGTGACAGGTGCGACTGTAGAAGGGACTGTAATGCGACATTACAGAGGTCGTAAAGTCTTGGTATACAAGATGAAGCCTAAAAAGAAAACCCGCAAAAAGCGGGGGCATCGTCAGGAAATTACCAGACTGATGATTGACTCTATCACCCTTAACGGTGCAGTATTTGCTGCTCAAGAAGCACCGGAGAAGGAAACCCCCGTTTTAGATGAGACTCCTGCCGAAGAAGTTGAAACTGCTGCTGAATAATAATAAAGAGAAGATACACAAGAGGAAATCATGGCTCATAAGAAAGGAACAGGTAGTACACGCAACGGTCGTGATTCTAATGCCCAACGTTTGGGTGTTAAGCGTTATGGTGGTCAAGTTGTGCGTGCAGGAAACATTCTCGTGCGTCAGCGTGGTACCAAATTCCACCCTGGTAACAATGTCGGTATTGGTAGCGATGACACTCTGTTTGCCTTAATCGACGGTGTTGTAATGTTTGAGAGAAAGGGCAAAACCCGTAAAAAAGTTAGTGTTTATTTACCCATAACTGCTGCTGAGGCAGCCCCTGCTGAGGCAGTAGCAAGTTAGAGTGTTAGGGTGGGCACTGTTACCCACCCTAATTGCTAGTTAGCGATCGCATGTCCTAGCCGTTGCTTAAAAGTCGCTTTGTTCCTCTGTTGCCCATAGATTAGTATCATGAGCATCAAAGCGCAGATATTCTTCAATAACAAAATATTACTTGCCTTGAAGGTAGGAAGCATCCGTCTAATTAAGTCTATGTTCCTGTAGAGGTTCTATGAGTCTGATTCTTCCCAAACGCACTCTATCCCGTCGTCGGTTATTGCAAGTATCTGGACTTTCAGGGGTAGGCTTTCTTTTAGGTGGTTGTGGGACAAATTTGTTCTCAGATAATCTCCGGCAAATATCTGAGCCACTAAACCAAAGTCTTGAAGCACTCCTGCTAAGTCAAAAACCAGTACCAGAATTTCCTGTCAGTGCCATAGAACTAGACAAATTGCTGATTAATACCTTTGACTTCACGCCGCAAATTGATCCGGCACAGTTTCGCTTGAAGATTGATGGGGAAGTTAGTAACGCAATGCAATTGAGTATGGTAGATATTCAAAAATTCCCCTTCACTTCAATGGTAATTCGCCATGTCTGTGTTGAAGGCTGGGCTGCGATCGCTCAATGGGGAGGCGTGCGATTACGAGACTTGGTAGCACTGGTACAGCCTAAGTCAAACGTCCGCTATGTCTACTTCAAATCTGCTGATGGTTACTATGAAAGCTGGGATATTGCCTCTGCTGTACATCCCCAAACTCTGATGGCTTATCAAAAGAATGGACAACCATTATCAGTTGATAATGGTGCGCCCATACGCCTAGCATCTCCAATTAAACTGGGCTACAAGCAAAGTAAGTGGGTGACTCAAATTACATTCGTCAGCAATTTGTTACCTCGTAAAGGCTATTGGGAGGATCAGGGCTATGAGTGGTTTGCTGGGTTATGAGGGAGATGAGGGGGATGAGGGAGATGAGGGAGATGAGGGGGATGAGGGAGAAAATTTTACCTTGTCTGTTTGCAATGGGATGT
>NZ_JAIVFR010000097.1 GCF_020829685.1 Nostoc sp. CHAB 5715
TAATGCAGAAACAGTACTAAAAAATTTGCAAGCAATTTTGCCTAATGATGTCCAAGTTTTTACACGCCAAGGCTTTATTGAGTTTGAGAAAAAATATTGGGCTGTTAGAACGCCTATTGGTTTTATACTTAACTTGATGTTGACAATGGCTGCGGTTGTTGGTGTAGTTATTGTTTATCAAATTCTCTACAGCAATATTGCTACACAGTTCGTTGCTTACGCCACTTTAAAAGCCATAGGTTATGCCAATAAATATTTATTAAATGTGGTATTTCAGCAAGCTTTAATTTTGGCAATTTTAGGTTATATACCAGGATTTATTACTTCTGTTTTGCTATATAGTTTTGCAGCAGAAGCAACTAAATTACCAATATTGATGACCATTAATAATGCACTCATTGTCTTAACTTCAACTGTTTTGATGTGTATAGCATCAGGAGCGCTTGCTATCAACAAACTCCGCTCCGCAGATCCAGGAGATATTTTCTAGCTATTCCTAGCAGCAAAATAATTAAATTATTTTGCTCTGATATAGGCTTATATAGCAATCCTATTTGAGTCGTGAAAATTTTGTTATGGTCGTCCTTAGTCATTTGTCCTTGGTCATTTGTGATTACAAAGGACAAATAACTAATGACTAATGACAGCAAAGAGAAAAATATTTCACAAATGATTTAGGACTGCTATATCAAAAGAAACAAAAATTGTATTCCTTTAGTTAGAGCCAAAAATACTGAGTCATAGATACTTTAGGTAAAGAAGAACACGATTTAAGTGCCTGCTGAAAAGTTGATATTTGTAGGTACACAGATAAATACAATTTATCTGTGTTATTTCGTGTTTATATGTGGTCTAACAAAAGGTGGAGGCTTATTTGTCTCGCCTTGAAAGTCAACAATGCAAACATCGTCATCTAGTGGAGTTGCCATGTCTGAATTGCTTCAAGCAGTCTTAGATAGTGAAGAAAGAAGTGATTTACGTTCTTTTCTTAGTGAATTACGCCAACAAGAAAAGAAGTACTTGCTGCGGAATGACATACTGAATGTATATAGTGAGTATTGCTCAAAGTCCCAGAAACCCGAGGAATTTTATACTACCTCTGAGTTAGGCAAACTGATTTACTATACTCAAGAAATTATTCAGGAGGACTCAAACTTTTGTTTCATTATCCGTTCTAAGATTGCCAGCCAAGAAGTTTATTGGTTGACATCAGACTTAAGCATTGAGCCGATGACAGTGCAGGATTTGCTCGATCTGCGCGATCGCTTGGTGAATAAATATCATCCCAACGAGGGCGACCTGCTAGAGTTGGACTTCGGACCGTTTTATGACTACACCCCAGTCATCCGCGACCCCAAAAATATTGGTAAGGGAGTACAATTTCTCAACCGCTATCTATCCAGCCAAATCTTTCAAGACTCCAAACAATTGCTCGACAGCTTATTTAATTTCTTGCGCCTGCACCAATACAACGGTGTGCAACTGCTGATTAACGATCGCATTCAATCACAGCAGCAACTTTCCGAGCAAGTTAAGAAAGCTATTGGTTTTGTTAATAATCGCCCCGATGATGAACCCTACGAGCAATTCCGGTTCCAATTACAGTCAATGGGTTTTGAACCGGGTTGGGGTAACACCGCAGGGCGAGTACGGGAAACTTTAAATATCCTCGATGAATTGATTGATTCTGCCGATTCCCAGACCCTAGAAGCCTTCATTTCTCGTATCCCGATGATTTTTAAAATCGTCTTGGTTTCAGCCCACGGTTGGTTTGGGCAAGAGGGAGTGTTGGGGCGTCCAGATACCGGTGGTCAGGTAGTTTACGTCCTCGACCAGGCAAAGAGCCTAGAGAAGCAGCTACAAGAAGATGTCCTGCTTGCAGGTTTAGAGAAATTAAATGTCGAGCCAAAGGTAATTATTCTCACCCGCTTGATTCCCAATAGTGATGGCACTCTTTGTAATCAACGGCTAGAAAAAGTCCACGATACCGAAAATGCCTGGATTTTGCGAGTCCCTTTACGGGAATTTAATCCTAACATGACTCAAAACTGGATTTCCCGATTTGAGTTTTGGCCTTATCTAGAAACTTTCGCCATTGATTCAGAAAGAGAACTACGGGCAGAATTTCACGGCAGACCTGACTTAATAGTTGGAAACTATACTGATGGGAATTTAGTGGCATTCTTGCTGGCGCGACGGCTGAAAGTTACCCAATGCAATGTTGCCCATGCTTTGGAAAAATCTAAATACTTATTCAGTAACCTCTACTGGCAAGAATTAGAAGATAAATATCATTTTTCATTGCAATTCACAGCTGACTTGATTGCAATGAATGCTGCGAATTTTGTTGTCAGCAGCACCTACCAAGAAATTGTGGGAACACCGGATAGTGTGGGACAGTACGAGTCTTATAAGTGCTTCACCATGCCGGAGTTGTATCATGTGACCAATGGCATTGAATTATTTAGTCCCAAATTTAATGTCGTACCGCCTGGAGTAAACGAAAATAATTACTTCCCCTACACCCGGACTAAAGATCGAGTAGAGAGCGATCGCCAACGCCTTGCAGAAACACTTTTTACTCTGGAAGACCCCACGCAAATCTTTGGCAAACTCGACGATCCTAACAAGCGCCCTCTCTTCTCAATGGCGCGTCTTGACCACATCAAAAACCTCACAGGTTTAGCTGAATGTTATGGTCAAAGTAAAAAATTACAGGAGCATTGCAATTTAATTTTGGTGGCGGGTAAATTGCGCGTCGAAGAATCAGGCGACAACGAAGAACGTAACGAAATTATCAAACTTTACCAAATAATTGAGGAGTACAATCTCCACGGGAAGATTCGTTGGCTGGGTGTGCGCTTGTCTAAAACTGATTCTGGTGAAATTTACCGAGTCATTGCCGATCATCAAGGAATTTTTGTACAACCAGCTTT
Organism: Nostoc sp. CHAB 5715; assembly: GCF_020829685.1. GTDB lineage: Bacteria > Cyanobacteriota > Cyanobacteriia > Cyanobacteriales > Nostocaceae > Nostoc. Next base: position 2,937 of record NZ_JAIVFR010000097.1, read on the forward strand.
ATTTGAAGCTTTTGGTTTAACAATTTTAGAGGCGATGGTTTCAGGATTACCGACTTTTGCCACACAGTTTGGTGGCCCACTGGAGATTATTCAAGATAAGGTCAATGGCTTTTTGATTAACCCAACAAATTTAGACGAGACAGCCACAAAAATTGTTGATTTTATCACAAAATGCGAACAGAATTCTAACTATTGGAATGAAATTTCGCAGCGAGCAATTGACCGAGTTTATAGCACCTATACTTGGAAAATTCACACTAGCAAGCTGTTATCATTGGCACGGATTTATGGCTTCTGGAACTTTACCTCGAAGGAAAATCGGGAAGATTTGTTGCGTTATCTTGAGGCTTTGTTCTATTTAATTTACAAGCCAAGAGCGCAACAGCTATTAGAGCAGCATAAGTACCGTTAGTTTGTCATTTGTCATTTGTCATTTGTCATTTGTCATTAGCTAAAGACTAAAGACAAATGACTAAAAACATGTGCAATTCTCTTACTTAACCTGTGTTAATTTTTATAAAAATTTTAAATATTGAGAAAGAAGCACCTTAATAAAAAGTGCGTAGGCGTAGCCCCTCAGAGACATCGCTTAGTACGCCCAGTTGTGAATATTGAAAAAGTTTTTACCTTTTCTCATCTCGCCACAAAGCAATACCGCCTAATAAACCAGCGATATTGGGGATGAGTTTTACATTTAACGGTAGCTGCAAATTCACTCTCACAGCTTCACCGCCACCAATGTAAAGGTAATCATAATTGAACAGATGTTGCAAGGATGCGATCGCTTTTTCTAAACGCCTGTTCCATCTTTTCTCACCAATTTTTTCTAACTCTGCACGTCCCAACTGCTGCTCAAAAGTCTCTCCTTTGCGAAACGGGTGATGTCCCATTTCCATATTCGGCACCAGCTTCCCATCTACAAATAAAGCCGAACCAAACCCCGTACCTAAAGTAATCACCAGTTCGACACCTTTACCTGCGATCGCACCAAACCCCTGCATGTCTGCATCATTAATCACCCGTACAGGCTTGTTTAAGTGTTTTAATAATGCTGTTTCCAAATCAAATCCAATCCAATCTGGATGTAAGTTTACCGCAGTTTCCGTGACTTTGCACCGCACCACACCGGGAAAACCGACGGAAACGCGATGAAATTCACCTTGAGCGGCTGCTAAGACAACAATTGCATTAATTACAACCTCTGGTGTAGCAGGTTGGGGTGTATCTAAACGCGCCCTTTCCGTTACAGGATTCCCCGTAATATCCAAAACCATAGTCTTAACGCCACTACCGCCAATATCAACCGATAGGGTACGAATCGATCCATTTTCTTCAACCATTGAGTTACATCCTTCTTACTGCTTAGTTACTTCGTTATTATCCTCTGCTGCATCTTAATAATATCTGGATGTTTGGAGAGTCTTCACATTGGTGGGGAGTGGGGAGTGGGGAGTGGGGAGATGAGGGAGATGAGGGAGCAGGGGGAGAATGACTAATGACTAATGACCAATGACCAATGACTAATAGATTTGCTAATGTAATAATGGAAATAGTACTAGCGTAGCTGCTTAAAATCTATCGGGCAGCAAATTTCTATTAAAAGTAATATAAGAGAAAGAATTATGACGACATTTGAACCCAAGAGCCTCCGCTCTTATAGCCAAGATGATGTCCAACAAATTCTGCAATTAGCGATCGCTCGTCAAGCTGACGCCAAAGATACAGAATTTTCTTATGAGCAGATATTAGAAATTGCTGCTGAGTTAGAAATATCACCTGAGTCTTTAAAGTTAGCAGAACGCGATTGGGTAATACAACAGGGACAAGTCCAACGGCGAAAGGCTTTTGACGCTTACCGCATCAGAAGATTTCAGAAGCGTCTAGGAAATTATGCAATTTTAAATGGCTTTTTTATACTTCTAAATTTAATTACTGGTGGCGGAATTTCTTGGTCGTTGTACATTTTGCTATTCTGCGGATTGCCTGTAGGACTGGATGTCTGGAATACGTTTCAAATGAAAGGCGAAGAGTATGAGATGGCATTCCAGAAATGGAATCGTAAGCATGAGATTAAGAAAACTATCAGCACAGTTTTGAATAAGTGGTTTAAGGCATTACAGGCTTAATAGATTTGCTTGGCTTTAGCGTACCTCCACCCAGAAGCAAGCTACGCGCAGCATCTGTAAACCAGCTCGTCGTAAATATCGCTAATTCAAAAAAATACCCCGCAGGAGAATTTGGGGTAATATTTACTGCAATATTGGTTCTGTAATACCATTGAAAGTTAATCTGAATAAACACAACAATTATCAGAATTAAAATTGATGTTATCTAATTGGCTGAAGTATTCTTTCTATCTTTCTATGGATATGACACTCTATTAATAGTGTGAAAGATGATTTTATCGAAACAGAATTCTGAAGTCAGTAGTCATATCATGTCCGGATAATTAGTTATGATTCCCACAGTCATTGCACCCCACACGCCAGTCGCTCATGGGGGAAACCCCCAAGACCGCGCTGGCTCCCCTTAATCCCCTCCCCAAAGCATTGGGGAGGGGAGACAAAGCGACGATTGGCGGGGTGGGGTTCTGCGGGTTTAGTAAGTAATCAAGCGGACATGATATCAGAATTCAGTTGGGCAATCAGCCAGTATAAAATAACTGGAAAACAGATTTTTAGTATATACTATAAATGCGCTTTGAGTGGGACGACAACAAAGCTGAGTCTAATTTTCTTAAGCATGGTATTACATTTGAGGAAGCCGTGACAGTTTTTGCCGATCCCTATCTCTTGTTTACGGAAGACTCCAAGCATTCCGAGCAAGAAGAAAGAGAATGGGCAATTGGAGAAGCGGAAAATGGCTCAATGATCGTGGTTGTCTTTACAATGCGTGGCGAACAGATCAGGATAATAAGTGCGAGAAAAGCAACAAAAATAGAGCGTCAAAGATATGAAGAAGGAATCTGAGTTCCCTTTCGAGAGGGCAAGGCGAGTCACACCAGAAGAAAGTCAGAAATTCAAAGAAGCAATTTCTGAACAGTTTGGCATGAAGTTGATAAAGCGGGGTAGACCACCAAAACATGAAGATGAGAAGTATGAATTAATTTCTCTCAGACTTCACCCGAAAATCCTAGCTTGGGCGAAAGAAGAAGCCCAAAAAAGAGGCATTGGCTATCAAACAGTTATTAATGAGGTACTACTACAGCGAATTAGCTGATAGAGTGCGATCGCCGCTTTTGTGGTTAACAGCGATCGCTCCTGTTGTTAGCAGAGTAGAGATTAGAGGGGAACCTACACTATGGTATTTATTTAAGTTTTTCGTGAGCAGCTAAAATAATTTTTTCGGTTTCTTCCCAACCAATACATTTATCAGTTACAGAAATCCCATATTTTAATTCATCTTTACCAGTAATTGGTTGACTACCTTCATACAAATGCGATTCCAGCATCATGCCAACTATTGATGTATTACCATCTACTATTTGCTGAATAATATTTTCTAAAACAGCACCTTGTAATTTGTAATCTTTATTGGTATTGCCGTGGCTACAGTCGATAACAATCCTCGATGGTAAATCTGCCTGTTTTAATTTCTCTTCTACCAGTTTGACATTTGCCACATCAAAGTTAGGTTGACTACCACCCCTTAAAATTACGTGACCGTAGCCATTACCTTTAGTTTGAAAGACGCTGACCTGTCCGTTTTGATTAATTCCTAGAAAACTATGTGGGTTTCTAGCTGATTGTAGGGCATTCAAAGCTACTTGAATATTGCCGTCAGTACCGTTTTTAAAACCCACAGGCATCGAAAGTCCACTTGCCATTTCGCGGTGAGTTTGTGATTCGGTCGTGCGTGCCCCAATAGCAGACCACGTAATTAGTTCACTAATATATTGAGGTATGATTGGATCTAGTGCTTCTGTACCAGCAGGCAATCCCAATTCTGTAATTTTTAATAATAGATCCCGTGCAATTAATAACCCATTTTCTACATGGAAAGAATCATCCATATCTGGATCGTTAATTAACCCTTTCCAGCCTACGGTTGTTCTTGGTTTTTCAAAGTACACTCGCATAATTAGTAGCAGCTTATCCTGGACGCGCTCGGCCAATCTTTTCAACCTTTCAGAATATTCGAGTGCTGCTTTTGGGTCATGGATTGAGCATGGGCCAACTACTGTAAATTTTCGGCGATCCTGAAAATCTAGGATCTGTTCTATTTGCTGTCTATATGCTAAAACTCTTTGCTCGGCTAATTGTGTTAAAGGTAATTTTGATTTGACTTCATTGGGAGTTAATAAGATGCGATCGTTCTCAATATTAGCGTTGTCGATATTACTATTAAATAATTTGTTGTGCATGGTGATGCTCTGGCAATTCTATATACACACTTCAAATCAAAAGTGTAACACAAACCCATGAAATTTTAAAACGGTTGTTTTAAGCTTTTCTTAATTATCCTGCGATCGCAAATAGACTATGCTGTAGGGGCACGAGCCAGCTCATTGGTGTCAACTTGAGCTAAAACTAGCTTAACCGAAAGCTTGACTCACCCGCCTTGAACTAAAGTTCTTTGGCTTTTAGCTAAAGTCTACTGAGTAGACTAAAGATTTTTTGCTATATTTAGTTATCAAAAGAGGGTAACGCTTACGCTCAACTCAACCTACTATTCTTCTTAACCCAAGCGTATTAACCCATATTTGGTATTTATTGTCAATACGTAAGTCCTAATGACTGAAAAAGGGGAAATATTTTCCCCCTTTGTCTTTACTATTGAACTACTTACTCAGTAGTAGTGTATATACAGCAGATTTCAAGTTGCTGAGGTATACAAGCTAAGTCTGTTACCCAGGTATAAAGCGTGTTTTGCTCCTGAATTCTGCTGTAATTACTGCCATACAAACACTTTGGCTTCGTATGGCCCTAAGTCAGTTACGATGCCATCGTCACCAGCTTCGACATCATAATTGCCTGTCCACTCGTGCCATGTACCAGCGCTAGGAAAGTTAGGAACATGATAGTCAGCTAGGAAATTTTCTGAGAAATTTGCAATTACGACTACACGAGAACCTTCATCATTCCAACGAGTATAAGCTAATACTTTTGCTTCTGCATTTTCGTGGATAAAATCAATATTTTCTGTGTAAAGAGCATGATTACTTTTACGCAGGTTGGTTAAGCCTTTGTATGATTCAAATAAACCACGATTTAAATCATTACCTAACAGCGTCCAATCGATTTTCGATGATTCAGGTTGTTTAGGTTTGTACTCACCAAATTCTTCTCCCATCCAAATCAAAGGTACGCCAACAGCAGTCATTAGGATGGCTACTCCTAATTTAGCCCGCCTAAAGGCTTCTTCGTTAAAAATCTCACGGTTCCCCAGTTCTACCATGATATGGTTATGGTCGTGGTTGGTGAGATAATTTACTACATTGGTAGCACCCAAGAAGCCTTGGCGCTTGCAGTCAATGACATCTTTGAGACGCTCTAAATCAAATGTATCACCGCAGATATGTTCTAGAATGCAGTGATAGAAACTATCATGCCAGCAACCATCCATTGGTCCATCTACATTGGTAATGCTGGTAGTTTCAGGAATGTGTTCGGCAACGTTGTAAAAAGGCTTCATGCTAGCAGTTTTTTTGGCTTCCTGAACAATCCAGTGCATGAAATCGTAGTTGGCAATTTGCCGTGCTGCATCATAGCGAATACCATCAAGATGATATTCTGATATCCAAAAGCGGATTGTATCACCAATAAATTTCCGCGCTGGATGAATTTCTAAATTTTCGTCATAATGTTCGTAATTAAATTCTGGTCCCCAGTTATTATCAGGGTCACGGGGCGAGTGATGAAACCAATAATCGTGGTCAATTTGTGTTAACGGACTAGATGCTTCTGAGTGGTTATAAATACCGTCAATAATTACACGAATACCTCTGCCATGACACTCATCAATCAATTTTTTCAACTCAGCAGTAGAACCATAACTAGATTCTGTTGCAAAGAAGTGGCGGGGGTTATAACCCCAACTATAATCACCAGGATATTCTTTAAGTGGCATTAACTCAATAGCATTAATTCCCAATTCAGATAGATAATCTAACTTTTCAACAACATGTTTGTACTTGCCTCGTGCATAAGGATCATCCTCGCCACCAGAAAAATCACCGACATGCAATTCATAAATTACCAATTCGTGGTCAGCAGGTAAAGGTTTATCATCATTTTGCCAAAGGTATGTATCGGTAATCCTTTTTCCATCTTTGACGTGGATTACACCGTCATCTTTTCCACTTAGTTCATCAATATCAGTTGCATAGGGATCTGTGACATCAACCCATTGTTCTGGTTCAAAAAACCATGAATTAGTCTGAACACGGAATTTATATTGATAATCGCCGTCTTCTAGTTCAACACTTGTACGAAAATAACCATCATCACCTCTCTCCATTGGAATTTCTTGCCAATTAGAAAAAGAACCAATTAATGCGGCTCCTTTGTTATAAGGCGCAAATAAATTAAATTCAATTGGCTTTGACATAGAACTGTTTGTAATATCAAGGGTTGATAGAAGTATTCTCTGATACTCAATTGAGTTAACAAATCGCTCTAAAGAAATAATTATATAACTAGCGCTTCTATCTTGAGGATGATTTTATAAAAATTTTATAAAAATAACTACTTTTTGGCTATCTATGACTGTTTTTAGAATTTATTTTTTAACTAATATCCAGATTATATTTAGTACACTTACTGCCTATAATACTAAAACTTAAAAGTTTTTATTAAGTTCTTAATTAGCAGACATTAAGTAAAACTAAAATAGTTATTGCTAAATATCTGCTGTATAAGATTACCGAAGAAAGGCAGAGGGCAGGAGGCAGGAGGATTAAACAATTCGCAATTCGCAATACTTCGGCTACGCCCTTACTTCGACGCCGCTCAGTACAAGTCGGCTACGCTCAGGACAAGCTCAGTACAAGTTCGCAATTACGTTTAGGTAGGGGATTTAGACCTCAATCGCATTACAAGCTTTGGCATTGGGGATGGGGTTTTAAACCCTAAAACACAAGCGATAAAATATATTTTTTGCCCTCTGCTCAAGGGGGTTAAGAGCACACTTCGGCTACGCTCAGTGCATCGCGTAAATTTATTTATGAAAAACAAAAAATATGTATTCCATCGAGTAGGCGCATATTTATAGCGTCCTTATTAAATCCCCTAAATTTATCGTAAGTTCAAGGGTTTAAGACCCCAACCATTATATGTAGCACCAGTTTCAGTCGGGGTTTAAATCCCCGTCTGAGATGTCTAAAATGTTTGAATTTTGAATTTTGAATTTTGAATTGTTAATTATGAGGATTCCTCCAGCATAGCTGCCTCCTGCCTCCTGCCTCCTTAATCAATTTTGCCGTTAGTTTGTTGCAGATAACTTAACAACCAATTTGCCGCCGTTGCTCTGCGAGTTTGCCGAGGCCCAAATTCCCCAATTTTGTAACCTTTGAAACCCAGTTTTTCTTTGAGCATTTGTTTATTTTCAACAGGAATGGAACGAGTCAACTTGACTATTGCGGGGCGAGATTCAATAAAATTTGGTGGTTGGGGGTACTCATCTTGCCATCCTGGTGCAACTAGGGTAGTGTCCCATTGTGCAGTTGAGGAATCATAGCGATAACCTAAATAATGCCATAGCAACTGGTTGACTGTGGCATCATCAAGTTTTTCGTTAAGAATTGCCCAAATTGTTTCTGTATTCAGTGGTGGCAGGTTAGACATAAGCAATTCAAAATTCCAAGTTGAAAAACTGACTACTGATTAATTAAATTCACAGTTAGTAGGTGTTGAAAAATACTTTATCACTACTCTGCGACACTCCCAAAGTTCGGGATAATTTTATTTTTATCTACATCTGCTGGAAGATTTATCCGCCACAAGCATTAGAGAAACTACTAAAGTGATCCTGAATAAGGAGATTTGCTAACTCAGGAGGAAATTATGGAAATAGGGGATATGTTCAGAAATATAGTCGGTGGCAAGCAGAAAAAACGTGATGAAGAATGGGATAATAGCGATCGCCAGTACAAACATCGCCGTGATGATGACGACGATGACCGGGATTACAGACATCGCGGTGATGATGACGATGACGATGACCGTGATTAATTTCGCGGCTTGGTTTGTACCTTTTCCCCTACCCCCTGCCTCTTATCAAACGCAACCGCAGCCGCGACACCTTCAAAATGAGGTTAGGTTTGGGTACGGTTTTAGAACAGTCGGGGGATGGGCTTGTAGAGAAAGCTAGCGGTTCATCCCTATGCCGAATCAGCTTGTAGCAATATGTTCTAATCGGCGTGAAAACAGGAAGCTTACCAAAGAACGAGTTGACCAATGAATTGATTGACTACCGTGACTCACTCAAAGCTAACGTAAGCGTTCAGGGTGAAAAGCTGCTAGCGGGTAAGGGACTTATATCACGTCCGGTTAAACACAAGTCAATTGCGAACGGAGTGAAGCAATCGCTCCAGACGTTGTGATTGCTTCGTTTCACTTCGTTCCACTCGCTTTTGACATATCACAAGTAATTTATCGGACA
>NZ_JAIVFR010000980.1 GCF_020829685.1 Nostoc sp. CHAB 5715
TTTTTGGTAAGATTCAGGAAACATATTTTTCCAGGGGAGCCACAAAAATGCTCCCTATTTTTTGTCTTCACTATCTTCTCAAAGTTTTGTCCTGCATAGCTTAGAGTTGCCTTGTCACCCTCTAAGGGAATTAAGTGACGTAGGTCGTTGATCAATGCATAACCGATCGCGCTTTGATTGAAGAGAATTGGATTTGTTGAACGATAAACAAATTCTAAAGAATACTACTGCTGAATCCGAAGCAACAACACTTTGTCCGTGAGTATCAACATATCGCCTAATTATCGCAAGTACTTCGAGGTCAGGACTAGGGAGCATTTGTTACCAGAAGAAGTCTCTGCCATGCAGTCAGGTTTAACCAACAATTGTAGCTACTAGGCGTAGAGATAGCCGCCAAGTATTATTGCCAGCAAAGAAATAAACAACTAGAAAAATCCAGCCATCACGTCTCACCTTCTTGAAACGCCAATGCTAACGAAAATGGTAGACACCCAGGATTGGCAGCTGCCCACTCGTTGGCTTCTGCGATTAGAGTTTTGTTACCCGAATCGAGATAGAATTGCATTTTGACAATCAGCTCTAAACGTTCGCGTTCCTTGCCTCCAATTAAGCGTCGCACAATTAGGCAGTACTCTCTAACTACACGCTTGGCGTGAGATGTTGCCTGGAGTCGCAACTTAGTCAGTTTCTTCAGTTCTGACAAAGCGAGAGTTGCTGCTTGATCGCTTGAAGGTGTACTTTGCTCGCTAACTTCGGCTTTTCGTGACGTTTCAGGGGGCACAATTGCAGGTGTGAGCGCAGTCAGCGGAATAGTGACAGAATTGATTAATAAGTTTTTATTATTGTAATTTTCAGCCGTGCTGGGGGTAGAAAGGTATTTAAAATCCTTATCCGAATTACTTTCATTAACGTTTTCAGCTAGTTGTATAATAGTTGAAGAAACTAATGAATTGTCAGAATTATTGACACTTGAAGTTAAAGACAAATCTTCTAGCTGTAATAAATTCGATTCTTCATTAATATCAATTTCCTCAGATTTACTTTGTACCTGTGGTACAAGTTGTTCTTCAAAACTCGCTGCTACCAACTGCCTTGTAGGAGCATCGGCAGCAGGAGGTAAACACTTACACAAAACCTTCATATAAGAACAATGACCGTCATTATCCATTTGGCAAAGGTTTTGAGTGTTTTGTTTTGCAAAAGAGTCTTGAAACTCAGAAAATTGCCCGTTCTCGCTTGATTGATAAGGGTTTGAGCTATTTTCTACCCAAGGATCTAAAATGTAGCGCGTGGGATGCCACAAATATAAGTGCTTTTGTAGTGTCTCTTGTGAGTAACCGCTCAATAATCCGAGGTAAATTGCTCAGTGACAAGCCTCAAATAGCGTAAAATCGTTCCTGAACTGGTAGGTCGCCTCGATTTATTGAGCAGATACTCTTGTGAGATAGTCTTGTTAAAACGGCGTTTGTACTCAGCACGTATTGCTTTTGCTCGTTCAGTAGCCCCTGCTGGTAACCCACTATCCCACTCTATTGCTCTTACTACTATCTGGATGCGTCGTTGGGCTTGTTGGCTGCGTTCCCAGTTCTGCTGCTGGCGACGGTCAAATGGAATTACGTTGTCTTTGGGTTGATTAATGCTCCTGATATCTGCTATGGCTTCTGCAAAGGTTTTGGCGAATGTACCCAACAGTCGTTCGGGATAACTAACGTAGGCGCTGTACCATTTGTTGTGAATTGTGCATTCTACCCAATGCCGCACCCTAGCTTCGATTTCGTGTTGGTGTCCGCAATATTGGCTATAGCCGGGGGCGTTAATTGCAGTAGAGAGGCAATATTCGACTAATTTATCACCCGTTAAGTCTAAAAAGACGATTCCGTAGCCTGCAAAGATTTGTAGGAGGGTGTTTGTTTGTCCTTGTCCCGTCCAACCGATCGCAATTATTTCTTCCCAGTTGGCACGCCACTGGGCAACATCAGCTGACTCTTGCTTGCGATATCTCTCTCGTGCAATTTGTTTTTTGGCTTTTTTCGCTACCCGTTTTAGTTTGGTTAAATCTTGGCGGCTTGCTGCGCGATCGCAATGGTCAAGAAAAACGTAAACTGAGTCACTAATAGCTTGTAGGTCATCATCAAGTAAAAATGACCCGCTACCCGGTTGCATGGGGCAACGGATGGCTTTGTAGTTAGTTATTTGTTTTTCACCATAGGGTTTGGTGTTGGGGAAGATTTCTAAATGTCCTTGGCGCAAGATAAAGCCTGCATTTCTTAAGGTAATTTCTAAGGCGCAGGCTAGGGCAAAGGTAGGCAGGGGGGATGCAAAGGTTAGGATCAGGTGATAGCCACCACTAAAGCTGGACTGGAGGATGATGATATCGACTATGCCGATGTCCTCTAGCGCCGCTTTGATGCGATTTATAGATTCAATGTTGTGGTAGTCCCCAAAAAAGTCTAAATCGATTGTGGCGTAACTAGTTGTGTCGTCAAAGCGCAGACCTACTAGCTTTGACTTGTCTTGGTGCAGCTTCCAGAGTTGGGAGGGTTGAAGGTAATAATCGATGGTGCGCCATGCTGGTTTTGCACCTTCTACTAAAGAAGGGGCAACTATCGCCCCAAATGGATGCCAAAAACGCTCTATGTAGCGTTTGCCCACAGATTCTGCGGGTAGGTGGGGTTTGATTTTCTTTTTTGAAGGCTGTGAAAGGCTCAATTGGGGCTTGTTAT
>NZ_JAIVFR010000981.1 GCF_020829685.1 Nostoc sp. CHAB 5715
AATTGCTTCCCATGGATTCCCAGGATTATGATCTGAACTGGTCGGCCTCTGCCGTGGCGTTCAATTCTAAATTTGAACAACTCAAACAAGACACAACAGTAGCTGAATTAAAAGCAATGCTGGCTAAAAGAGATAAAGGGTTTGAAAGAATGGGAGGTATAGAGAAAACCTCGAAAAACGTGACGGAATGGCTGGATTGACAGTTTTAAGTTCGATACCACGATTAGATAGGATTGATTGAAGTAGCTCATAAAATCTGCTATATGCCCAACTAGAGAGCATTCGAGCGTATTTTCTGGACTCCTCTCCTAACAAGAGAAAGAATTATGGCTAAAATACTGTGATCATGTCTCTAGAACGCAAAATGATGTATTCAGGGATTATCTGCGAAGTTTGGCACGAAAGCTGCCGAAAAAATAGAAGAGATGAATGTTTATATAGATTTTTCCAGAATTTACTTTTCTAAATTTCGATAAATCTATATATTTAAGCAACAGCTAACAACCCTCTCATTTTTTAGTGATTTATGGGCGATTTGTTGCAGATGTTGCTAAAGGTAATGTGAACCAGAAAGTTAACCCGCGCTTGCGGTTACTAATAACACCGATTTCGCCGCCATGTGCTTTAATAACTTTCCGACAAAGATACGTTTTTAAGCCAATGCTTGTAGAACAACAGTCTTGGGGATCGCGGACATGCAGATCGAAAAGGCGATCGCACTCTAGTTTACTCATTACCACACCGTCATCTTGAATCTGAGTGCGAATCATTTTGCCCTCAACGCTGGCACTCACAATAAAATTTAATCCTGGTGGATTATTTTGCAAGCTATGTGTTAACAAATGTGCCAAAACTTTCTCCAACCGAGTTGCATCTGCCATCACTAATGGTAAATCGGCGGGAACCAAGTTTTTCAGAGTCGCTTGATTTTGTGTTAGTATGGGTTCCAACTGGGTAAATGTTACTCCCAGTAGGGTGTTAAAATCCACAGGTTCGGGTTTGATGTCAATACCCTGTTTTTCATAAGAATTAATTTCTAGCAATGAGTTAATCATCGTCAGTTGGCGATCGTTGCCTTGAATCATCCGCTCAATTATCGAGCGAGATACTAGAATTGGGTGTTGGGCATTGGGCATGGGGCATGGGGCATAAGAGGCAGAGAGGCGGGGGGCGGGGGGCAGAGGGAAAAACTTTTCTCCCTTGCCCCCTGCCCCTTGCTCCCTTGCTTCTCCTCCACTCCCCACTCCCCACTCCCCACTCCCCACTCCCTGATTTAACAAATTCTTTAACACCATCAAGTTACCCATCACCGAAGTTCGTAAATCGTGGGCAACTGTGTGCAAAACAACATCTTTTACCCGATGCAATTCTTCAACTTCTTGCATTTTCTGCTGCAATTGTGCTGTCCGTTCTTGTACTTGGTGTTCTAAATTAGTGTTAAGTTCTGCGAGTTTTTGGTAAATCTGGCTTTGGTGAATGGCGATCGCTACTTGTTCTGACATCTGCTGTAATAAATCAATTTCTATTGGCTGCCAATGACGCGGCCCTGAGCATTGATTGGCAATTAACGCCCCAAATAATTCATTACCTAGCATAATTGGTACACTCAAAGTCGCCCTCGTTTGGAATTTTTGAAAGTGCGCTTTGACTTTGGGAGATAATGTTACTTGTGTTATATCTTCAACGACACGCACAACATTATTTTTGAGTAAGTTTCTCAATTCTTGTAGATAAGCTTCATCATTAGTAGACCATCCTGTGGGTAATGGATACTTGGGATCTACTGATTCAGCAAGAGTTTTGACTCCTAATTTGGTATTATTTAAACCAATAAAAACCCGATCTGCTTGCAGAAATTGCCTGACTTCCGTCACGGTGGTTTGAAGAACTTCCTCTAAGTTAAGGGAAGACCGAATTCGTACTAAGGTTTCTGCCAACAAGCGATCGCGTTCTGCTGATAGACGTAATTGTGCTTCCACGTGCTTGCGTTCTGTAATGTCGTGATGGACTGCTAAAATCGAAGGCAGACCATCTAAATCTATGATTTCGGCTGAAAGCAGCGTTGTAATTATCTTGCCAGACTTTTGCTGAAATTCAACTTCCAAGTTGCGAACAACTCCTGTGGCTTGCAACTCCTGTAACAAATTCTGGCGATCGCGATCGTGTACCCAAAGATTTAACTCAAAAGAAGTTTTACCAATCGCCTCATCTCGCTCATAACCTGAGAGTTTCACAAAACTGTCGTTAACTTCGATGAAGCGTCCTTCTTGGAGTGTGCTGATGGTAATTGAATCGGGGCTGCAACTAAAAGCTTTAGCAAATTTTTGAGCAAGATTTTGCAAAGCGACTTCTGCTTGTTTGCGTTCTGTGATATCTCGGACAATTGCTACTACCTCATCTTGACCACTCACTACCAACCGCGCCTCATAATCTTTGACTCCCAAAGGCGTTGGTAGTTGATATTCGCAAGTTTGCAAAGTTCCAGAATCTAAAGTTTTAGCGATCGCTTCCAGGCTAATTGCGGCAACATCATTAGGCAATAACTCATGCACATGTTTCCCAACTATTTCTTCTCTGGAGAGAGTGACATTTCCTTCCTCACTTTTCAAATCTAGATACTCGCTATCACGGCTGATGCGAAACATCAAATCGGGGATAGCATCTAAAATAGCTTGTTGAAATTGCCGTCCTACTTCTTGCCAAATCACA
>NZ_JAIVFR010000982.1 GCF_020829685.1 Nostoc sp. CHAB 5715
AATGTTAAGCCTATGTATGTTAACAAGAGAATTGTACCGTCCCAACCAAAGCTATAGATACTCCTTCCATTTGCTAACATCGTTCCGCGTAGTGCCTCCACTTCATAAGTCAAAGGATTCACATAGGGTAGAAACTTTAACCAGTTGGGCATCATGGAAATGGGATAGATAGCATTACTAGCAAAAAACAACGGCATAGTTAACAACTGTCCAATTCCTGTCATCCGTTCTCTGGTTTTCACCAGACAGCCAATGATTAAGGAAAAAGTGCAAAAACAACCTGCTCCCAACATGACAATTAATAGCACTTGGATAAAAGCCAAAGGATGAAGATTAAGTTTGACACCTAACACTAGTGCTAATACGTAAATAACAAATACCTGTGATAAACATCGTACTCCACAGGCTAACGATTTACCTAACACCATCGCCACTCTAGGTGTTGGACTAGCCAAGAATTTATGCACAACTCCTAAATCTCGCTCCCAGATCAGCGTCATCCCACCTGTAAAAATAGCGACAAATAACACGCTCTGTGCCAGAATGCCGGGAGTCATGAAGTCTAGATAAGGTAAGTCACCTGTAGGAATTGCCCGAATGCGGGAAAATACTTGCCCAAAGATCAGAAGCCACAGTGATGGTTGTACAGCTCTGACTATTAAATCAGTGGGATCATGCCGGAGTTTCCGCACTTCCATCTCGGCAATCACGAGGGTTTTCGTAAATATCTGAGCAATTGTAGAAATCACATTGCTACGGCGGGTAGCTTTTGCCTTAACCCAACCGTTCAGATGTACGTCTGGTTCTGGCTGTATCACGATAGCTAACTCCTGATGTTAATTGATCGCCTGTGTAATGAATAAAGACATCATCTAAGGTGGTATTCGGCTTACCCAAAGACGCTTTTAAATCACTAGGTGTACCTGTAATCACAACTTTGCCTTGCTGCATAATCGTCACTCGGCTACACAGACTATCAGCTTCTTCCAAAAAGTGAGTAGTTAAAAATATGGTTGTGCCATAATCTGCACGCAGTTGTTGTACCAGTTGCCATACCTGAGTGCGGGCAATGGGATCTAGCCCTACAGTCGGTTCATCAAGAAACAAAATCTTGGGTTGGTGCATGATGGATTGGGCAATTTCTAGCTTGCGGATCATGCCACCAGAGTAGTTACGTACTAAACGATGGGCTGCTGCTTGCAAACCCATAAAATCTAGAACTTCTCGAATACGCCTTTGCCTATGCTTAACAGGAATATCGTATAGCTTGGCAAAGATTAAGAGATTTTCGTAACCTGTGAGACTACCATCAGCAGAAAGAGCTTGGGGTACATAGCCAAATAGCCGCCTGACAGCAGTAGCCTGATGAGTTACATCATAGCCAGCTATAGTTGCTCTGCCTGTACTCAGGGGCAATAGCGTAGTCAACATCTTGATGGCTGTGCTTTTACCTGCCCCATTAGGGCCGAGTAAGCCAAAGACTTCACCTTGTTCTACTGTAATACTCAAATTATCCACAGCAACTGCTTTACCGAAGTAACGTGTCAGTCCTTGTGTTTCTAAAATCACTGCTTTAGGGCTACTAGCAAGTGATTTTGACAAATCAATGTTTCCCGTAAGTGTTGTCACGAGTTTGATGCACTTTTAATATTTAGTTTGTCTAAATATTAGTTTCACATATTTTGTTTGAAAGTCAAGAGTCTGTTTTGTGTTGGGTAAATTCCGCTATTTCTATGCCATTTCCACCAGGATCGCGGATAAAAAAGCGATGGTATACAGTTAGGGGGCGATCAGCTACTCTATAGGCCTCTTGCAAAAGTCCCTAACACCCCACCCCCAACCCCTCCCCGCAAGCGGGGAGGGGAGCGTTTGCGTCAGCAAATGCGGGGTGGGGTTCTTTATTTTTGATTTATGCAAGAGGTCTTATGTAGAGGCTGAATTTGAAAGAGTTAAAGCAGCTTTATACCTAGTACTCAACTAACCCAAAAATGATCGGTGAAGGCAGGCAGGGGGAGCAGGGGGAAATGAGGGAGCAGGGGGAGAAGAAATCGGATAATCGTATTAAATGCAGGAATTGAGTAATTTAATTTTTGGATGTCTATTAAAGGCAGCAAATAATTTTAACGCATAAGTAAGCTCCCAGTAAAATCTGCGATCGCCAATATAGCAAACGCCAACCCTGGAGTCACAAACGCCAACCCTGGAGTCGCAAACGCCAACCCTGGAGTCGCAAACGCCAACCCTGGAGTCACAAACGCCAACCCTGGAGTCGCAAACGCCAACCCTGGAGTCACAAACGCCAACCCTGGAGTCGCAAACGCCAACCCTGGAGTCACAAACACGAACCCTGGAGTCACAAACACGAACCCTGGAGTCACAAACACGAACCCTGGAGTCACAAACACGAACCCTGGAGTCACAAACACGAACCCTGGAGTCACAAACACGAACCCTGGAGTCACAAACGCCAACCCTGGAGTCACAAACGCCAACCCTGGAGTCACAAACGCCAACCCTTACGTTTTGTGACGGGGATTTAGATTTAGGCATCAAAACGTACTGCTTGATAGAAGCTTTTTACTTACAGCAGTTTTCATGTATTTGAACCACATCTATCGTAGGGGTAAAGCGCATTGCTCATACGTGTCAACTTAACGTAAAAGCCATGTCCCGCAAGGAACTTCAGTTCCTTGCTAATAGCGAAAGTC
>NZ_JAIVFR010000983.1 GCF_020829685.1 Nostoc sp. CHAB 5715
CAACCCAAGCTGACTATCTATGAATTTGAAAACCTACCGAAGTTAGGTACAACCTCTAAAGGTGAAGATATTTTCTTGGGTGGTTTTTCTGGGTTATATTTCCAAGGGTTTGCACCCAATGGCAATCTGAAATTTGTCACCAACACCGACCGTGGCCCCAATGGAGAATCTAATGGTTCAAACAGACCATTTTTCTTGCCTAATTTCCAGCCAGAAATAGTCAGCTTTGAACTCAACCGCACCACAGGTGAAATCAGCATTACCAACAGAACAGGATTATTCCGCCAAGATGGGACAACCCCATTAACGGGATTACCTAACTTACAAGCTGGGGCAAATGGCACAGCCTACACAGATGAAATTGCCGTTGATTTAGACAACAAGGTTCTAGCGAACGATCCTTTGGGTGCTGACTTAGAGGGAATTGTAGTTGCAGAAAATGGTGATTACTGGCTGGTAGATGAATACCGTCCGGCAATTTATCACTTTGACGCTAATGGTAAACTGATTGAGCGTTTTATCCCTCAAGGAACTGCCACAGCACCCGACCCAGATCAACCAACTGGAACTTTTGGGACTGAGGTTTTGCCAGCAGTTTATGCCCAACGCCGCAATAACCGAGGATTTGAAGCTGTAGCGTTGGAAGGTAATAAATTATATGCCTTTATCCAGAGTTCAATTGATAATCCAGATGTCGCTAATGATGCGACATCCAAAGCTTCTCTCAATCTGCGAATTCTGGAGTTTGATATTGTCACCAAGCAGGTAACAGGAGAGTATTTATATCTCCTAGAAGGTTTACCAGGAACAGATAAGATTGGCGATGCAGTTTCTTTGGGTAACGGCAAATTTGCAGTAGTTGAGCGAGATGACAATGGTACATCTGCTGGCAATAAACTAATTTACCAAATTGATTTAGCTGGGGCTACCAACATTAACAACCCTGCTAACTTTACTTTGCCAGCTGGTAAAACTATTGAACAACTGACCTCTGCGGAGTTAGCTACTGCCAATATTACCCCTGTTACTAAAAGCTTAATCGCTAATGCTGCTCAGTTGGGCTACACCGGGGTGGAAAAATTAGAAGGTCTAGCATTGGTAGCACCCAACACTCTAGCCTTGATTAACGACAATGACTTTAACGTTACGGGTAATACGCCTGCTGAAAAACTCGGCATCCTCGAACTACCCAATAACCTAACAGTTGTAGAGCCTACTTTCTTGAACGGTTTTGGTTCTACCAACAGCGATACTGTCAATCTTGAGCCAGGAAAATTCTTTAGTGCAGGTGACGGAGCAGACTTTATAAAAGGTAATCAAGGTAACACAATCCTGGCTGGAAACGGTGACGACACAGTGCTTGCAGGCAGCGACTCTTCAGTTTCCGGGAATGACGGTAACGATCGCATATTTATTGGTCAAAATGGCCCGGCTCAAAATACCAGTGCCGATGGTGGCAGTGGTAATGATGTTATTGTCGTGGTGGAAGCCAGTGGTAGTAATAATTTGTTTGGAGCGGCAGGTGATGATACTTTCACAGTAACTGAAGGTTCTCGTCAATCATTATTCGGTGGCTCAGGTAAAGACACCGTCACGAGTAACGGTAGCAATAACCGTCTCTATGGTGGTTCTGGAGATGACAAACTCTTCTCTAATGTCAATGACTCGTTGTTTGGTGGCGATGCTGATGATGTGCTTTTTGCTGGTCAACAGGGCGCTAATCGCCTCAGTGGTGGTGCTGGTGCTGACCAATTCTGGATTGCCAATGGTAGTCTACCAATTAGTAAGAACATCGTGACTGATTTTACAATCGGGATTGATAAAATCGGGCTTGGTGGTGTGTTAGCTCAATTTAGTGAGCTAACACTCCTGCAACAGGGTAGTGACACTCTCGTGAAAACAGGAAATACAGAGTTGGTTTCATTGCTAGGAATTATCTCAACGAGCCTAACTGCAAACGACTTTGTTTTCTCTGCTAGCGTCGTGGCTTAAGTAAGTCGGCAAAGACAATACCTTCGCCAAATCGAAAAATGCCTCGATTCGTAGGTTGGGGAGCCACTGCGTTGGGCGGCTCTGCCGACTTGAAGCAAGTGGCGTTTGAGGCACAAAACCCAACAAATACGTTGGGTTTTGCTTCGCTCAACCCAACCTACAAAAAAATGGCTTGTACCATCAAGGAATAATTGGTCATTGGCACTAATGACAAATGACTAATGACAAATGACTAATGACAAATGACTAAATCGGCCGGACACCCCTCTTGTTGGGATGGGATTCACGCCGATTTTCTTTTATGCAGAAAATTTGATGCGATCGCTAGCCAATTAAAACTAGACCTCTTGCAAAAGTCCTACAGGACTTACGCAGCGATGATTAGTCATTGCGAGCGGAACGCAGTCAAGCGTTGCAATCTCGTCAAGACTGGGATTGCAACTCTAAGAGACGCACTCGCGTTCGCAACGCTTGCAATGACGAAAGTACGTTGCCTTTGCGTAAGTCCTATCCTAGATGTGTGGCAATACCGTTCAGTTACAGCTATTTTCAGGTAAATAGACCACGCGGTAGGGGTAAAGCGCAATGCTCATACGTGTCAACTTAACGTAAAAGCCATGTCCCGCAAGGAACTGAAGTTCCTTGCTAATAGTAAAAGTCATCTGAAGATGACTAAATATAGCCAAAAATCTTTAGTCTACTTTAGTAGACTT
>NZ_JAIVFR010000984.1 GCF_020829685.1 Nostoc sp. CHAB 5715
AGATTAAATACTCATTAGCTTATTACCCACATCTAAACAATCCTCGCTTCGTTGCTATCCCGCCTCGGAATCAATTCCCAGGCTAATAGCCTAAGTCCGTTCAAACAGACTAAATTGTAGTTAATTTGAGTCAGTTTTAACTAACTTCTGCTGTTAACCTGCGATTTGAATCGCACGCAGGCTGAAGGTATCGCCCGTCACTTGAGACTTTGAGCCTTTGAACCTGAACGTTGAGCCTTTGAACCTGAACGTTGAGCCTTTGAACCTGAACGTTGAGCCTTTGAACCTCAACGTTGAGCCTTTGAACCTCAACGTTGAGCCTTTGAACCTCGACGTTGAGCCTTTGAACCTCGACGTTGAGCCTTTGAACCTGAACGTTGAGCCTTTGAACCTGAACGTTGAGCCTTTGAACCTCAACGTTGAGCCTTTGAACCTGAACGTTGAGCCTTTGAACCTCAAATTTAGGATTTGCTACTCAAAACAGTCAAGTAAATACTGTATAGCGTTTCCTAATCACATAAGGTACATCATAGCCCCCTCCTCGCTTGCGGGGAGGGGGTTGGGGGTGGGGTTCTTGTACTTCATTCAACACAGAACCGCTATATTCCTTCCGCATCTGCCTCCTAATACTAAGGTGACTGATTTAACGCCCACTTCAACCACTGCCCAAAGGAACTTACAACATTCAACCTTTGAACTCCAGTAGCACGGGCGGCGGCGAGTCCATCAACGGCGACTAATGCGGCGTACTGCAAGCCCAAGAAACTATCAACTGCTGCATAAGGCCCACCTAAAGTAATAGCCCCAGCAGCATACATTTGACCTCTATCACTACGCATTTCTACTAATTCAAAATTGTTCGCTACAGTCAGTCGCCCCAAGTGATTCACTGGGAGATTGTAATGTTTCACAAAATCTGCTATTAGGGGATTAGCATCTACCTTGGCATCCAGTCCAGTAGCATCAACAATAAAGTCAGCTAGCAATTTCATTTCCCCAAAGCTTTGTTCTCGGATACGGGTAATAGTCCGGTTTTGGGCATCTCGTTCTACATCCAGAACCTCACCGAAGGTAATTTGATACCAGCCTTCGCTTAACCCTTGGGCGGTAATTTGCTGCCAGTCGTGGCGGTCGGCGGTGGTAGTTCCACCCCAGTCTGCTAGTAAACGCTTGCGTTCATCGGGGGTGGCTTTTTCTAACATTGCCCGGAGTTCGCCGCCCCAACAGGCTTTCGGCCAGTTAAAGGGTTGAAATTCGTAATGATTTTTGACTAGACGCTGGGTATTTTGAAATTTGTTGCCTTGAGGTTTAGGCGATCGCATTAAATGCAAAACTGCAATATTCCGATTTCGCTTTCTTGCTTCATAAATGCGCTGCACAATCCGCGAAGCCACAATTCCCCGCCCCCGAATCAATACCGTACCACCTTGTTGCTCTAGTTGCTCATAAACATGATCGTGTGCTTCATAAGCATTGACGACAGATTTAAAATCTTGATATTTTTCTCTATAAGCTTGCAAATCTGGGAGAAACTGAATTGCTGGATACCCAGTAGCTAAATGTAAATAACGACTAACTAAAATAACATAATTTCCTGGGGCGCGAGAATAGGCTATGCAATACCTGCCATCATCAGTTTTGCGAATTCCCCTAACTCGTCCATAGCGATAAATTTGATTCCAGCCAATGCGCTTCGCCTCCCTATCTATGGAATTAAAGACATTACCCGCACGAGGTGTATAAGTTTCTGCAAATGTTGGTTCAGCAAACACTTGCCACAAATACTTAAATGCTGATTTCATCTGTCGCTTAGTGCAATCGTGCCAAGCCTCACGCAAGGCATAACTAGGCCAGCCCCAAATATTATCAGGACAAGAGTCAGAATTAGAACGCAGTCTTTCATATAAAGGAATTTGCGAATTCAAACAAAGGCGCTTGTAACGAGCATAAGGTTTTGCCTCTAATCCCAAAGCCACAATTTTGTCAGCACGCACACCACTAATTCGCAGCAAATCAGCCCAAACGAAGCTACCCAGTCCCGCCCCGATCGCTAGATAATCAGATTCATCTACTGGCAGTCCCGTAGCATGAAGTGCTTGTAAAGCGACATTTTGTGCCTGAAACGCTAGTGGTGGGAAATTACTCGTCAAGGGCGTTAGCGGCTGGGCTACAGGCAAGCTGGGGTCTGGAAGATTGGTATTTGCGTTGAAATGAATCGTTGAAGGAGGGCTGGTATCTGGTGCGGGTACGTTAATAGCAAATGTCACTGTTATTAAATAGGGGCCAATTTGCAACGTATCGCCATTAGCCAGAACACTGCGCGTTTGTGGTTGACCGTTAACATACACACCATTAACGCTGCCTTGGTCAATCACTACTAGATGGTTTTGTTCCCAGTCAATTAGGGCATGGTAGCGAGAAACTTCGTTACTGTTAAGCAGCATCCGAGAAACGCGCACTCCCCTAAGTTCAGCAGGTAAGCGAGCGAATTCTCGACCAAAAGCGATCGGCATACTCAACCTTGGTTGTCGCCGTTCACCCGTCGCTGGATCGTCCCAACTCAATTGGATTTGTTCATTAGTCATTAGTCATTAGTCATTAGTCATTAGTCATTAGTCATTAGTCATTAGTCATTAGTCATTAGTCATTAGTCATTAGTCATTAGTCATTAGTCATTAGTCATTAGTCATTAGTCATTAGT
>NZ_JAIVFR010000985.1 GCF_020829685.1 Nostoc sp. CHAB 5715
GCTCTACGCTGATTTGTCCTAGCTATTAATCTGTATCCTGACATCTCTATGACGACATTTGACCATCCCCCTAGAATTTTGTTTTTGTATGGTTCTGTGCGTGAGCGTTCCTATAGCCGCCTCTTGGCTGAAGAAGCAGCACGCATTATTGAAGAGTTTAGGGCAGAGGTGAAGTTTTTTGACCCGCGTGAACTTCCAATTTATGGCAGCGTACCCGACACTCATCCAAAAGTACAGGAATTACGCGAATTAAGCCTGTGGTCGGAAGGGCAGGTCTGGTCTAGTCCAGAGTTGCACGGTCAGATTTCTGGCATTATGAAGAACCAAATTGACTGGATTCCTCTCTCGATTGGAGCCGTTCGCCCGACTCAAGGTAGGACTTTGGCTGTCATGCAAGTGAGCGGTGGGTCACAGTCTTTTAACGCCGTCAACACATTAAGAATTCTTGGACGCTGGATGCGGATGTTCACTGTCCCCAATCAATCCTCCGTTGCCAAAGCCTACCTTGAGTTCAATGAGGACGGCACTATGAAAGGTTCGCCCTACCGCGATCGCGTCGTGGATGTCATGGAAGAACTTTACAAGTTCACCTTGTTGCTACGAGACAAGGTGGACTACCTAACTGATCGTTATAGCGAACGCAAGGAGAAAGCAGCAAAACAAATGATTGAGGTAGCGAACAAAGCCTTAGAGATGAACACAAGCCAGAGTTAAATAGGCCAGTTACATGAACACCCCCTCCCACTTTCTCATGACAGCGGCTCTAGATAAGGCTTTAGTGCGAGTACCAATTGTTAAAAGTGCGTTTCTGCTTGGTTCTGTAGCTCCTGATATACCGCTTTGGGTTTTATCTATCAGCGGGGTTGTTTACTATCACTTCATTTTGGGTTGGAGTTTAGGAAACACTTCTCATCTGTTGTTTGACCAACTGTACTTTCATAACCCTGCTTGGATAGCACTCCATAATCTGCTACATGCCCCCGTGCTGCTTCTGCTTGGCTTAGGATTAGTCTGGCGACGCAGACGAAACATTGGGTCACGCGAGCGCTGGTTATTCTGGTTTCTATTAGCATGTCTATTCCATACTGTTGTAGACATCTTCACTCATGCCAATGATGGGCCACTGTTGTTTTTCCCTTTGGAGTGGAGCATCCGCTTTCATAGCCCAATTAGCTACTGGGACACGCGCTATCATGGACGAGAATTTGCACGATTTGAACAGGCTCTAAATACAGTACTGCTGGTCTATCTTCTAGCTTCACGTTTTTTCTTAAAACGCTCCAAACTTTGTTGAGGTAATTGCGCGCAATTTTATATAAATTTTTTAGTGAAGAGATTGAGTAAATCTTTAAAATCGTATACCAACAAATAACCGAATGTTGGTAAAACGATAAGAATCGGGGATAGTGGCGGTAACGCTAACTTTTGCTGCATCGAGTTTCGTCATATGTCTACACTGGATACCTTACCCGATCTCCAATTACCGAAAGTTGGTAAAATGGAAAAAGTGAGCCTGCTGTCTTCGGGTGCAAGTCGCCGAATCAACGCAGATATGAGGATGTGCGATCGCGGAAATATCTCTTCCCCTGTTTGGCTAAAACAGAGAAGTAAAAAGCTGAACCTTATATAAGGTAAGCTTTTTCAGTCTCTATTTCCGTTTTTGCAGTGATCTCGGCTCTATGCTAATTTTGTGTCGAGATTCCTATACACAATTATCACCGGATAACTAATATCCGTTGTCTAGCCCGTGAGCTAGAAACATAGTACAAACGATTAAACTCTCTAATCTTTGCCAGTACTGCCTTACTGTCATCTCCTCGTTCTGGATAAAGTCGCTTACTCAAATCTTGACCATCAATACCCGCTTCTAAGAAAGTGCTACCTTGGCTATTGTGAACAGTTAATGCAAAGCAGTTTCTGATGTTGGCAAACTGCTCTAAATGTTTGTAGTACTGCTTCCACAGAAAGGGATTACGCTTGGCACTTTTGAGTAAACGTTTGGTTTCTTGGTCAAATTGTTTTTGCTCATCTTCATGCAGAACATAGATTTGACGCACAATCCCTTCATCTGTCTCTACCTTTAACCTCCAAGTATTATAGTTGTTGTAACGATCGCCAAAGACATCTAAAACAGTAAACTCTGTAGATGTAGCAAGAATCGTAGTTTTACCATCAGGAGCCATCACAGGATCTCTGGTGATTAATCTCTCTCCAGGAATAAAGCGATTGATATTTTCACCATATAAATGTGTGCGAATCTGATGATTGTAAAAGTCAACTTGAGTATTAGTCCAGGACAAAATTCGGAAACAATCTGGGTTTTGAGCAAATTCTTTAGACATCTTTTTGCAGGCATAACGCAGCAAAGTTTGACGTTTAACTATCAGCGCCCCATTACTTTTATCAGGCAGATATTTGGCATAAGGCTCAAAAGGAAACTTGCTCTTAGTGACTGCATAGCGAGAAGCAGTGACAAACTCTAACAAAGGGCTACCAGTTCCCTGACGCACAACTTGAGTCAAAACTGCTTTATCTGGTACTTGACCAAACTGGGCCTTCTTACATCAATCTATTTGATGTTGTCTTTATTGATGAATGTTCCATGATTGGCAAACAACTCTGGCGCTGGATTGAGGATGTTGCTAACCAATCATCCACCTGGACAAAAATCAAAATTATTCTCATGGGCGACCCAGAGAT
>NZ_JAIVFR010000986.1 GCF_020829685.1 Nostoc sp. CHAB 5715
AGTCGCCCTTGCTTCCAGACAACGGGAAGAACGCAAACGTCTGCTGCGAACTTTTGAAAGCGATTTGGAAATTCTCAATCACTATGGAATGAAACCACTGTTCGATCCAGTTACCTACCCACTAGAAATTCAACCTTTATGGGCGAAATTAGTTGATCTTCCCGAAGATCCAGATGAAGCATTAGAATTTTGGACTAATGACGGTGGTGCTGAAACCCGCCTCACAGACACAGGCCCCCGTGGTAAGTGGAATCTGCTTATGAATGCGCGGATTTTGGCTTTTGAACTCCCACCAGAATGGGAACAGCAAATCTCAGAATCGGAAAAAAAGAAAACAAGAACTGCTAAAGCCAAAAGGAAGCCTAAAGCTACAAACGATTTGCTAGGTGAACAGATTTTGCAGGCGCGAAAAAATTTGAATCTCTCCCAAAGAGAATTGGCAAAGCTTACAGGTAAAAGCCAAAGCTGGATTCGAGACATCGAAAATGGCCGTTTAAAAGCCAAATTAGAAGACCAAATACTTTTACGAAAAGTCTTAAATATGACTTAATCTTGATTTGGAATTTAAACGCAGAGGAACGCAGAGGGAAACGCAAAGGTACGCAGAGATTTTGTTACGAATTTGTGCAGCGTTATACTAAATACAGTAAGACTCCGCGTACCTCTGCGCTTCCCTTTGCGTCCTTCTGCGTTTAAAAACTCTCCCCTTTTACGTACTATAACTCATCACCTTACTAGAAGTAAGCCAAAGACTACCGACAGCATATTTAGTAACTACCAACTCTCGTGTAGCATTGCATGAACTCTTCAGTTGTTGAGTCTTAGTTTCATCTTTCACAAGTTTAGCCTGGTACGTGTAAAGAGAACCAGAAGGTTGTTCAAAACTTAGCTCACCCAGAATAGTATTATTATCTAAACTTTGCTCCAAAATTTTGCCTGCCACTTTGTAATTAAACCAATCCCATCCATTACAAAGCATTAGTTCTCTTTCCAAAACCTGAAGTGCAACAGGCAGAATTCCCCAGCCTCTATAAACTTTATTTAAACATTGAATATCGCCAGTACGAGTCAAAATCGATCTAAATGAATCTATATCTATACGACCGTAGTATCTTCCTTCTGGTAAGTCTATAATTGTGGGTGCAAATCGATGTCCGCCAAAGTGTGATGATTTCCAAACTCGCACATTATCCAAGCACAAATCAGCATTCCTTGCTGTAACATTGAAGTAAAAGGGAGCGCCATATCTGGCACAACATTTATCATGGCTACCGTGGGTACAAACTAAAATATCTTTAGTTGCGGTGGTTTCTATCTCATAATTAGCACTGATACCCCATAACCATTTTTGGACAACTGCTGCTACTTGCTCAATATTTGCTAGCTTAAACTCTTGCTTATGGTATCCATTACTTAGCCCCTCTTTTTTTTGATAAATCAAGAGCGTAGTGTGGTTTACTTTGTGTGATAGATCATTAGCAATTAAGAGGAATCTAATCGGTAGTTTAGCACGCTTCACTTCCTCTACCAAAGCCCTCAAATTCTGAGGTACCCATTTGGAATTAAAAGCTTCTGATGTCCAAGGTAAAGGACACTCAACTAAAATATAAGTTTGATAATTGGTGGCGCTACCAATAACATCTTCTCCCGCTTGCTGTGAATCGTCAGAACAAAAAAAAGTATTCATCTCGCTGTACTCATTAGCGTATTCTATGGACAAAAGGTATAACAAAATACAATTGTGTTCTTAGCTACAATATCCTTGGCTAAAGGAGATAAAAAAGAACAATATTCATTTCCCAGTTAAAACTAGGTATCCACTTTATAACATCATTACTGATCGAAGTCTTTCCGGTTAATAAAGTCTCCACAATACAGATAAACAGCATCAAAATAGATTTTTCCGTATGCGCGGCGTTAATTTTGTATCTAGTTTTATTGTTATTTGGTATTTTGTAAACTTTCACTTGCTGAAGCTGGGCTTTTCTGAACTTGGTTTCTTTCGCAAAATCAAATATCTTCAATCTTGGGCGATCGCTTGGAGAGTAACAGGCGATCAACTTGCTTACAATATGGATGTAGCTGATATTACAATCAAAAATATTGCTAGCAGCAAAATAATTATTTAAAGTTTTGCTGAAATTTTTTACATAGGTAGTTACAGTTGTTGTTACACATAAAGATATAATTTTATGTTGCTTTTGCCAGAAACATATTCCTAAAAGTAGATGCCAGAACACCTGATAAACATATAATACTTTGGTAAGCCAATACTGTTTGAAAACTTTTTTATCTGCTTTTAATGTATTTATCCATTTATACATATTGCGAATAATTATCAATTAGCTGAGAAAAAATAAAACAATTAAATTAGGGGTCAATGCTTTGTGCCCCGTACTTCATGCGCGATAAGTTAACGATCAAAACTAGTGAGTAATTATTAGCAGCGTCACTAAGATCAACATTAACAAACCTGGTATTTACCCTTTTACCTAATCTAACTTCCTGAAGCTCATGTCAGGGTTTGATTATATGCCTCTGCCTTGACTGTAACTGAACTCAATAATAAATGCAAGTTTTTGAGAATCTTTCTAATTCCTTTACCGTTTGTCGCCTCTAGAAGGTTGGTTAAATCAAAGTTAACGGGCATTTTATAGTGGAGATAGCTCACTTGAGCAAGTATTGATTCT
>NZ_JAIVFR010000987.1 GCF_020829685.1 Nostoc sp. CHAB 5715
CTGTTGAGAATCAGGGATTATTTTTGGTGCAATTAACTATGAAGCAACTATCAATCAACTATATTGATAGATTCGCTTTAATAAAAATTAGAAAACGTAATACAAGGGACACAATGTAAGTTACTAACTAAAGCAGCAAGTAAATAGAATTTTAGAGTTGCCAAACTCATTCTATTGTCAAATTAAAGATAGCAGAACATTTTTCTTGATTCCACCAATCAATCGTCATCAAATGCCAGGCTGTGGCTCACCCGTGAGGTATTACCTGACACAACTATTTTGAGAGATGCGTATTGGTTTGTAACCCCAACTTAATTCGAGGGTTTTTAATGAAAAATAAATTTATAATTTTAATTTTATTGAGATGCTGTTAATAAGGTTCAGCTTCTAAATGCAGCCTCAATCGTCTTCCCAAGATTCGTGGTTCAGGAGGTCGATAATTCTATCTCTGAGTAAAAATTCGTTTTTTTCTAACTCAAGTTCAAAATTAACCCAGTCACAATGAGGAATATATTTACAAAGGGTATAAATTGACTGCTGACGGTTAACAAGTCTCTTTTTAACAAGTTGAAGTGCTTCTTCCTTGATAACCTCGATGTCGTATTTAACCGTAGTATTCATAGCTCGTTCCTTTGTTTTCAATCAAGGAATTAAAAATAACAACAATATAGGATTACTATTTGATTTTTGAACAAAATTAGGTGCTGTAGGGTGCATTAGAATGAAATCCGTAACGCCCCATTGGCAAGGATTTGGCGCCGCACTCTCGCAGCTACACATCCTACGTATCTTTTGAAAAATCAAATATAGGAATCCTAAATGATATGTGAAAAATTTTAAGTAATGTAGGGTGGGCTTTGCCCACCATATCCGGGTTTTGGTGGGCTTTGCCCACCAAAACTACGTGTATTTCAAAAATCAAATAGGAGTCCTATAGTAGTCCTATAGTTGCTTTGACTCTACCTTAAACTTATCAAATAAAACTGGCGAGAGTTGTGAAGAATCAAGACATTAACCTTTGTTGGAAGTAAGATATATCATTAAGATACTCTTTGGGTTACCAAGTATACCCCCTCTGTAGAGAGATTCTTGCAGAAGAAGAAGGCTGGCATAACAATCTGTAAACACCAAGAGAGGATGTAGATGCTCTCTGGGCGACTTGCCAAAAGGTAGGCTAGGGTAAAGAACATTCTCCAAAAAACTTATACTATGCTTTTGAATCTTGATAAAGTTCGGCAATATTTTCCCGCTCTAGCTGGTGAATGGACTTTTTTTGATAATGCTGGCGGATCACAAACCCTGAAAAAAATAGTAGATAGAATTAGCGAATTCCTCTTGAGTTCTGATGTTCAGTTGGGAGCTTCTTATGCAGTTTCTCAACTTGCAGGAGAACGATTAGCTTTAGCAACTAGGGGAATGGCTACTTTCATTAACACCAATTCTTATAAAGAAGTGGTTATGGGCCCATCTACTACGATGATGTTGAAAGTTCTTTCTATTTGCCTTGGTCAAACCTTTACACCTGGTGATGAAATTATTGTTACTAATTGTGACCATGAGGCCAATATTGGTGCTTGGGTAGCTCTGGAAAAACAAGGAATGAAGGTTAAAGTGTGGCAAATTCGCCCAGATACCTTGGAACTTCATTTAGCAGATTTAGAACCATTGATGAGTCAGCGTACAAAACTAGTAGCATTGACTCATGCTTCTAATGTTTTGGGAACCATTAATCCTATCAAAGAAATTGCTGCATTTGTACACGATCGCAACGCGATGATCTGTGTGGATGGTGTAGCTTATGCACCCCACAGATTAGTTGATGTCCAAGATTTGGATGTTGATTTCTATGTTTTGAGTTTTTATAAAGTCTATGGGCCACATCATGCTTTACTTTATGGCAAAGAAGAACATTTATTAAGATTACCTGGTCTTAACCATTATTTTATTGAGCAGACAGATATACCTTATAAATTTCAGTTAGGGAATGTCAATTTTGAATTAAGTTATGGAATGTTGGGTTTATGTGATTATTTAAGTGAGTTAGCACAACTGCACTACGGCAATCAAACTGCACCCGATTTGAGAAATCAAATGGTGCAGGCGTTTGATTTAATTAGTATACATGAAGAACATATTAGCGATCGCCTCCTAAATTACCTCAACAGCAAGTCTAATGTGCGAGTGATTGGTCAATCAAAAGCTGACCGTAAATTCCGTGTGCCAACTATATCTTTTGTAGTAGATGGAATGAATAGCTCAACCATTCCGGCAAAAATTGACCAACATTATATTGCGATTCGCTACGGAGATTTTTATGCTAAACGGTTGATTGAATATTTGGGTTTAGCGTCGCAAGGTGGAATAGTCCGGGTGAGTATGGTGCATTACAACACCCTTGAGGAAGTTAACAGTTTGATTGAGGCTTTTGAGCAGGTATTTTAAAATTGGGCATTGGGCATTGGGCATTGGGCATTGGGCATTGGGCATTTGTAATAGGTTATTCTCTTGTCCCCTTGTCCCCAGGGCTATTTCATTCTCATCTAGTCCGCCTCAGAATGAATTCTGAGTCTAATAGCGAAAGTCGTCTAAAGACGACTGAGAAAAGGTTATAGTCCGTTTTAACGGACTTTAGCTAAAAGCCTGTGAACTTCAGTTCTGGGCGGTTTCTGTCTAGAACGAAATAGCCCTG
>NZ_JAIVFR010000988.1 GCF_020829685.1 Nostoc sp. CHAB 5715
TGAGGGAGATGAGGGAGATTAGGGAGATGAGGGAGATGAGGGAGATGAGGGAGATGAGGGAGATGAGGGAGATGAGGGAGATGAGGGAGATGAGGGAGATGAGGGAGATGAGGGAGATGAGGGAGAAATAGATCAATGCCCCATCCCCAATTCCCCATGCCCCATGCCCCATGCCCAATGCCCCATGCCCAATGCCCCATGCCCCATGCCCAATTCCCAATGCCCTACTTTCATTGGTTGTTAATATATTTCTCTACAAGCATAATTAACTCAGTGTCTGTAAATGGTTTTGTTAAATAATCTGTTGCCCCGACCATACTAGCTTTGACTCGATCAATAAATCCATCTTTACCAGTGAGCATGATAATCGGTGTGAGCCGAAATGCTCTTGAATGTCGCAGCATGGCGCAAACCTCGTACCCCTCCAATTCCGACATGGCAATGTCGCATAAAATTAAATCCGGTTTGAGTTGAAAAACCAGACTCAGTGCCTCTAAGGGATTGGTGAGAGCGATCGCTTCATAACCTTGTGCTTGTAAGATCGAATTTATAGTCTCACCGATGGCGATCGCATCGTCAATACATACTATCCGCCCCCTGTGTTTTCCCTTCAATTCCCCGTTATCAGTGTGGGCATCTGGCTGATTGGTGTCTGAATATACTAGTTGCAGCCAACTCTGTTGCACGTATGGATATATTGCCTTAGCGACTGTCAAAATGTCGCGGTTGAGATAGCGAGCCAGTTGACGCAAGGATGTTTTACCATCAGCCCAATGTTGTAGCTTACTTACGGTTGCTTCTGGTAGCGAGGATTGTAGGTGAACTTTGTCAGATAGCACTGGCAATTGTTCTGGAGACTGAATATGTGGATACAGCTGCTTCCACTCTTGCACCTGCTTGGTAATTTTTGTAACAAATGGAGCAATCTCGAAAGTGTTTAATTGCGGGGCAAGTGCCGCACTCTGATGGAAAATGAAGTTCCCTTGGTGTAAACTCAGCAGGTCAAAGAGAGTTTCATGCACCAAGCCGTGGATGATACTACCAGCTATCTTGGGGTTGATAATATTCCGCTCCAAGAGTGCCCACACATAGGCATACTCTGGCGCGTCGGTTGATGGTAAAGAGCCAATTTGTTTGTCGGTAAGTCGCATCTCGACTCGATAATGACGTAAATAATCGCTAATTCTGGATAAACTACTCTCACCTTCTTGGCAATAGATAATTTGACCATTGAGAAAAAAGACGAACCAAGACTGTTGTTTGAGGCGATAAATGCTTGCTCCCTCTCCACCCAGTTTGTTGTTATGGTGAGAGCTACTAGCTCTAACCCATAGTTGCCCAGTTCGTTGTCCTAACTCAATCAATTGCAGGATACTGCAAATATCAATTTCATTTAAATTTCCCTGCATTTACCTAAAAAATACTCCTTGTAATACCGTTAATATTATTTTGAAATGGGTTTGGGCTGAAGTTGACACATACAAGCAATGTTCCCTACGATCTGTTGTATCCAAAGGAGAACTGCTATAGATTCAGCTATAAAGTTTAATCTTTCGTAATACACTTTGACAAAGCTAGTGTTAACACGGAAGTCATCATCACTGTCATCAGTACAAAATATAAAGGCGCGACCAACTCACTTTTATAAATATCAAGACGTAATATCTCGCGTCTATAGTTTTGTCTGTCTTGTTCTCCTAAACTTCGGTTCAGTGAGACAAGTTAACAGAATTATTTAAGGTATATCCCAAAACATAAACTTTAAGTGCATCAATAAAGGACTAACGGTGTGCTGTATTTAGCAGAAGTACAAAAACAGAAAGGTGGTTTACTCAGTGGCGGTGGCAAAACTGAACTGAAACTATTAGCTTGTCAGCGAACTGACCAGAATTGGAGTACTGTGTCAGAAGAAGTGATTGCCGCTGAGGACGCAAGCAAATTAAATGATGGTGCTTTAGTACTGGTTGAACTGAATCCAAATCGTCAAGTACAACGGATTCAAGAAGCAGGGCGGCCACTAGTCAACATTTTGCAGAATTTTTCCCGCCAATTGGAGAAATTTAAGCTCAAGGAAGATGAAATTGATCAGTGGAAGGAATCGCTGACGTTTCAGGCGCAAGAGTTGAATCGCCGTGAAATGGACATGGAAGTACGCTCTGAACAGTTGCAAAATATGGAGGAAGAGTTGCAACAACTAGAGCAGCAAAAACAGGAAGTTGACACATCCCGCCAGGAAATTGAACGGTTACAAACAGAAGTTGAGCGCAACCGCCTAGAATTGGAAGGCGCTTGGGAGCATTTGCGGGGTGAGGGGCGCCGCTTGGAGGAACGTCTTGCAGATTTCCAACAGGGGACGGTTTTAGATGAGGAGCAAAGTCGGGTAATGAGTGAATTACTCGATCGCTTGTCTAGTCGTGTTGCTCCCACCGAAACAGTCAGAGAACACCTCCATCTGGCCTTTGAATTGGTCGAAAAGCAGCAAGCGACTCTTACCCCGCACTGGCAAAAACTGGAGGAGCAAAAAATTGCGATCGCACAACAGCAAGCAGAAGTTGAGCGTTTGTCACAAACCTTGAGCGATCGCCAAAATGCATTGCAACAAGCACAAAATTCTCTAGTTCAGCAAACAGCCCAATTGCAGATAAACACAGCAGACTTTAACAGCAAGCAAGAGTATGCTC
>NZ_JAIVFR010000989.1 GCF_020829685.1 Nostoc sp. CHAB 5715
ACATAATCCCATCAGACAGATTTTTTCTCAAGTCTGGTATCTCGGTTTAATTATGGGAGTAGCGATCGCAATCTTAATTTATCCCCAATTTTTACTAACTGCGATCGCAGTTTTCTTCAGTCCCATTTTTGGCTTCATCATATTCCGACACTGGCCAAAGGTGCTGCAATATTTCCACCCCACCCTTTTCAACAGCACTGAGCCTTTATTTGGTCGAGATATCAGCTTTTACGTATTTTCCTTACCCTTTTGGGAACTGCTAGAACTCTGGCTGATGGGATTATGTTTGTATGGCTTCGTCGCCGTTACTCTCACTTATCTCTTGTCGGCTGACAGTTTGAGTCAGGGAATTTTCCCTGGTTTTTCGCCCCAGCAACAGCGTCATTTATTCGGTATGGGTGGTTTGTTGATGCTGGTAGTGGCTCTAAGTTACTGGCAAAGTCGCTATGAACTCGTGTATTCTAGCCGTGGAGTAAGTTATGGTGCTAGTTATACGGATGTGACAGCCCAGTTGCCAGCTTACACCGTCTTGTGCATCCTGGCAGTAGCGATCGCCTTTTACCTACTTTGGCGAACGCTTTTCTGGAAACCCAAATCTCAGTATCGTCACTTGGTGTTTTACGGGTTAGGGATTTATCTAGTATTAGTTGCAGCTGCTGATGTTGTTCTACCTACGGTGGTGCAATATTTAATTGTCCAGCCTAATGAGTTGCAACGAGAGCAACCCTACATTCAGCGTACTATTGCTTTGACTCGCCAAGCATTTGATTTAGATGCGATCGATGCTAGAACCTTCAACCCACAAGGTACATTAACTGAAGCTGATATTCAAAAGAATGCCTTGACAATTCGGAATATTCGCCTGTGGGATGAGCGACCACTGTTACAAACTAACCGTCAACTGCAACAAATCCGGCCGTATTATCGGTTCCCCGATGCCGATATTGATCGATATACTCTAGTAACAGATGTAACTTCCCGCCGACCTGCTGCCCCCCAAAAACCACCAGAACCTAAGCAGGAACCAGCTGAACCAACAGAACGACGGCAGGTACTGATTGCTGCACGAGAATTAGACTATAGTGCCGTACCACAGGAAGCTCAAACATGGGTTAACCGCCATTTAATTTATACCCACGGTTTCGGGTTTACTGTTAGCCCAGTTAATACAGTTGGGGCGGGTGGGCTACCAGAATATTTTGTTAAAGATATTAGCGATAATAGTAGCGCCCTCACAACTTTTAGTGAAGCCATTCGTGACAGTATTCCCATTGGGCAACCCCGGATTTATTACGGGGAAATAACCAATACCTACGTAATGACTGGCACAAGAGTTAGAGAGCTAGACTATCCTAGTGGTAGTGATAATGTTTACAACTCTTACGATGGTTTGGGCGGCGTTGAAATCGCTTCAATGTGGCGACGCTGGCTGTTTGCGATGTATTTGAAAGATTGGCAGATGCTGCTGACGCGAGACTTTTTGCCAGATACAAAGGTGCTACTGCGGCGAAATGTCAAGCAAAGAATTCAAGCGATCGCACCTTTCCTCAAATTTGACAGCGACCCTTATTTAGTGGCTGCTGCTGCTAATCAAGATTTCCCAAAAAATCCCAGTTATCTTTACTGGATTGTTGATGCCTACACAACTACCGATCGCTATCCTTACTCAGATACTGGTAGCGACGGGATCAACTACATTCGTAACTCGATCAAGGTAGTAATTGATGCCTACAACGGCAGTGTTAATTTTTATATTGCCGATCCAAGCGATCCGATTATTGCCACTTGGTCAAAAATATTTCCCAACACCTTCAAACCGCTCAGTGCCATGCCGGTTAGTCTCCGCAGTCATATCCGGTATCCGGTGGACTTTTTCAAAATTCAATCTCAGCGGTTGATGACCTACCACATGACCGACCCCCAGGTATTTTACAACCGGGAAGACCAGTGGCAGATTCCTAACGAAATCTATGGCAGTGAAACCCGTCCGGTAGAGCCGTACTATTTGATTACTAGTCTACCCACCGTAGCCTTTGAGGAATTTATTCTACTTCTACCCTATACTCCCCGACAGCGAACTAATTTAATCGCTTGGTTAGCGGCGCGATCGGATGGCGATAATTACGGTAAGTTATTTTTATATACTTTTCCCAAAGAAAGACTGGTTTACGGGACAGAGCAAATCGAGGCGCGGATTAACCAAGACCCAGTAATTTCCCAGCAAATTTCCCTATGGAATCGCCAGGGGTCGAGAGCCATTCAAGGCAATCTATTAGTCATTCCCATTGAGGAATCGCTGCTGTATGTCGAGCCAATCTATTTAGAAGCCACACAGAATAGCTTGCCAACTTTGGTGCGGGTAGTCGTGGCTTACGAAAACCGGATTGTCATGGCACAAACATTAGAACAAGCATTGCAGGGAATTTTTAAACCAGAAGTTACACCAGCCCCTGCTATTATCCGTCCCTTTGAAGAAGCAGTCCCGCCTGGTTAAGCGATTTTAAGACTAAATAGTTATGTAGCAGGTGACATTGAGCGTAGACGCGCAGCGACTTGTCGTAAGACATCGCCATTAACAAAATTTATTGCAACAGAGGTGGATTAAATAGCCAAAAAGTTATCCATTGTTACCTACACTTAGCTAACGATTAAAGATCGGGCATATCTTTCCAAACATT
>NZ_JAIVFR010000098.1 GCF_020829685.1 Nostoc sp. CHAB 5715
CGTAACGGCTTTCTTGCCCAACCCAACAACCCCACAGACTTTGCCCAAAGGGTGATTGCGATATTAGAAAATCCCGATTTGAAAGCAGATAAGACTCAGCAACAAATTCGCCACTCCAATCAGCCTGAAATCGATAGATTGTCACTCGATCAACTTCCAATAGCCGCCGGACTTCTTCTGTACTGGTGGCAAAGATGGTATGAATATCAAGAGACTGGCGAATTTTCTCCACTGTTGCGGCTAATGCCTTCTGTCTTTCGGCTGCTTTTCGTTCTCGTGCAGCAGCTTGAGCCAGTTTTTGGGTTTGCACCTGCATCTGTTTCAAAGACTCAGCTTGCTGTAATGCTACCCCCAATTGAGCGCCAACTTGTGCCAATAAATTGATTTCCTCATCTTGCCAATAACGAGGCTGGGAATTTTGATAAGCTACTAGCAATCCCCATAACTTCTCGCCCTGAGAAATTGGGACAAAAACTTCATTCCGTGCATACTTACCCGCTTGCTTTCCTTGTACAAAAACGCCTTCTGTCACAGGCTGCGGCTTAACCATTGGTGTCCAGCCATCAACAATAGAATCAGCGACAAATTCGCCACTCCAATCAAGATAGAAGCGATAAATTGCTACTCGTTCCACTTCTAATAACCGACGGACTTCTTGAGTTTGATGTTAATGCCTTCTAAACTGGCACTGACTTGACGGGCTACACTCAGCAAAATATCGCTGACATCAATATCCGCCATATCCAAGTCTTGACTGGACTCAAAGTAAACTACATGAAATCCCGCCAATTCTAGTTCTGTCTTGAGGCGCTGCAATTCCGTTGACTTCCCGCAGCCAATGTGACCCGTAAATAACTGGCAGGTTGGCTCATCAGGAGAAATCCGAATGATAGTCCGCTGCAATTCTTCCACAATCTTGCAACCACGGACATCAGCAAAATCTATGTAATACTGGCGATCTAGCACGTTACTTATATTAAGTGTGTAGCTTGGGTTACATGCTTTATAAAAACGTGACAAATTTAATGTCGTTTTCATGTATCTAGAGGTGTATGTTGATGTGTGTGTAGATGTGTGTGTGGATGCAGTTAACTTGTATTTTTTATACAAAAAATCTTTAGTCTGGATGTAGGCACACGATTATTTCGCAAGTTGGTAGTATCTTGCAAAAGACAGCACTTATTACAGATCACTGTCAGTAGTATGGTAGAGATTTAGTTAACCCTAGTACCGCAAAGCGGAAGTCAAAAGTCATGCATAATTGTATTCCGAGCTTCTTGCGCCATTTGAAATGGTGAACCAGCGCTGCGGGAGGGTTTCCCTCCGCAGGCGACTGGTGAACCCGAAGGGTATGTTTATTTACGCCGTGCTGTACTAGTAAACTTAAGCATATCTGTTTTTTTTACTCCTGCTATTGAGGTTTTGACAATCTGTAGCTTTTGTTTGACCTAGCACAAACCTTGTAGGCTTGAGTTAATCAGTAAATAAAGCTACTACATCATATAGTTCCCAGTTTGGATAGCTAATGATAAGGACTGGTATGAATTATAGCAAGCTATACAGAGATTTAGGAAAGTTTGAATATCATTTTAGGTTTTATTTGTCAAGAGCATAAAATTAGAAATATCTAAATTAATATTTTGTAATCTTTAGAGACAAAATATTTGATGATCGCTTGTCAAGAAGACAACAGTAAGTTAAGAATGGACACCGGAAACTTTAATTGGAAGCATGACTAGCGCTACGTTCGTTGTGTAGTTACTGTAAAGTGTTACTAAAAATAAAAAAAAGTCTTGGGACGGCTAACAGATGCCGACAGTGTTTACTGAGATTAATAATGATAAGTAGTAGGACAGAATTAATTACACAACGTCATTGCGAATGGAGCGAAGCGGAATGAAGCAATTCGCTTGCGGCTGGGATTGCTTCTCTTCGCTCGCAATGACTGTAAATATTTTTGTCCATCTACTTACAAGCGCGTCAATGAATTTGGATTGTAACCAGAAAGGGGTTTGAATGGCTGGCATAATATCAGTTTCCCACACCGATCTAGCCCAACGTCGTAAGAAATTACGTCGGCAGAGGCAGATGAGAATTATTCAAGCTATTTGGCGAACTTTTGCCATTACCAGTTTGGCGCTTGGATTGCTATGGGTGGCAGTCCAACCAGTGTGGGTGCTAAAAAGTCCCAAACAAGTAGTGATCAAATCAGGCAATCAGTCCCTGTCGGATGAGACAACTCAATCACTGTTGGTGCTATCTTACCCCCAATCTTTGTGGCGGATTGAACCGGCTGCGATCGCTAACTCTTTGAAGAAACAACCAACAATTGCCCAAGCGATCGTTAGACGCCGCTTGTTTCCTCCTGGATTAAACATCGAAATCCAAGAACGAGTCCCTGTAGCCGTAACTCAAACACCAAGTGGGCAAAATCAGGGCGCTGGCAACAAAAAAGTCACAATCGGCTTACTAGATGCAAGCGGGGCCTGGATGCCTTTAGAAAAATACACATCACTGAATCCCACCAAAAAATTACCTAATCTCAGAGTAATTGGATTGCCTAAACAATACTGTCTCTACTGGACTCAACTTCATCAAGCTGTAAGCCAAAGTCCGGTAAAAGTGATAGAAATTGATTGCCAAAATCCAGCGAATTTAATTTTGAAAACAGAACTAGGAAATGTACATCTTGGCGTTCCAGGCCCCCAACTGTCTGAACAAATTAAAGTACTCGCCCAAATGCGCCCTTTAGCAGCAAAAGTTAATTCCGGCCAAATAGAGTATATTGATCTGAAAAATCCCGAAATTCCATTAGTACAGATGAACCAAAAACAAAAATTAACTTCCAAAACCCCTAAAAACATCTAGCGTGTTTAATGTATTGATAGCTCCTAGTAAATTAAGAAGCTTTATGCTGATAAATATATTTATTATTTTCAGTTTTTGAGCAAACCGCACGAAAATCGGCATTAACTTCTAATTAAAATGAGAAGATAAATCTTAAAATCTCTATTACGAGTAAAACACTTTCAATTATGACCCCTAACATCTAATAGTAGGGTGCAAGATGTCCGACAATCTGATGATGGGCTATGGCGTGCAAAACGCCTTCTATTCCAAAGGCAGTTTACCGAAGTTTCAATCTGTAAAGGAAAATGCCGCGCAAAGTTGCGTAAGCATTGCTTCTGGGCAATCAGTTTAGACTATTCTGTGCCGTAATTCCTATTGGGTTACGAAACCTCTGGAAAAATCTTGATTTGTTGACCACAGTAGTGCGGGTTCTCGTAAGATAGACTATTGCTGGAACAAAGTGTCCATTAAGACCCCCCAAAGAACAAATTAATCAGGTATAGTCTGACAAGTAAATTATTGCTTACTTCAACCTTAGGGATAAGTAAGTATAAAGTAAATTTTGTGTCTAAAGTTGCAGCTATCCCTAATGGTGAAATCTATTAACAATATTATTGAGGTAGATAAGATGCGCTGTAGTGTGTATTTACAAGTTCTGCCCTCTGCTGAGAATAATGAAGCGATTAATGTCTGGTTGAAGTTATACAGATCACTTTTAGATAAATGTAGGTATACTTCTCTAGAATTGGCTGTGCGATCGGCTGCCCTAAAAGCCTATCCCATAGCAAATTTTCGCACAGCCAATTCTGTTAGGCTTGGCAGTAGCGAAAGCAATAAAGAACAGTGTCCTAGTATTGTGGCACTGTCAAACTAAAGTTGACTCTGAGGTGAATAACACCTGAAAAAGTCGTTTATCTACCCTTTGACAAATCCAATGACACTTGATAATAACCAAGGACTTAACTATAAAAATTCCCAATCTACGGGACAGCCGGGGTTCTCTCTGGCAGTTAACTCGACCAATCCTTTTAATAACTCTGGGTTGAACTTCGGACAAAATCACGAGAATAAAAAGATTTCTGCGGAAAATAGCCGAATTGGCGAGATTGTTCCTGGCCGGGTTGCCAACATCAAAGTAATTGGTGTAGGTGGTGGCGGTGGGAATGCCGTTAACCGCATGATCGAATCTGATGTCTCTGGGGTAGAGTTTTGGTCAATTAACACTGATGCCCAAGCTCTTACCTTAGCTGGCGCTCCCAGTAGATTACAAATTGGACAGAAGCTAACGCGGGGTTTAGGAGCAGGTGGTAATCCTGCCATTGGTCAAAAGGCAGCAGAGGAATCACGAGACGAAATTGCTACAGCTTTGGAGGGGGCAGACCTAGTATTTATCACTGCTGGTATGGGGGGTGGTACTGGGACAGGTGCAGCCCCGATTGTGGCAGAAGTAGCAAAGGAAATGGGCGCTCTGACTGTTGGTGTGGTAACACGTCCATTTGTCTTTGAGGGACGCCGCCGTACCAGCCAAGCGGAACAAGGTATTGAAGGACTAAAGAGTAGGGTAGATACACTGATCATTATCCCCAACAACAAACTACTAGAAGTGATCCCCGAACAAACACCTGTGCAAGAAGCTTTTCGTTATGCAGATGATGTACTGCGTCAAGGGGTGCAAGGTATTTCTGATATCATCACGATCCCTGGATTGGTAAACGTTGACTTTGCTGATGTCCGAGCTGTGATGGCAGATGCGGGATCGGCATTGATGGGAATTGGCGTTAGCTCTGGAAAATCTAGAGCCAGAGAAGCTGCGATCGCAGCTATTTCTTCACCATTACTCGAGTGTTCTATTGAAGGTGCTAGAGGAGTTGTCTTTAATATTACAGGTGGTACTGACCTGACTTTGCATGAAGTAAATGCAGCCGCAGAAGCAATTTATGAAGTAGTTGATCCCAACGCCAATATTATTTTTGGGGCTGTAATTGATGACAGACTCCAAGGTGAGGTAAGAATTACTGTAATTGCCACCGGATTTACAGGTGAAGTGCAAGCTGTGCAACAACAAAGCGTGGCTAATGTTCGAGTAGCACCTAATACCTCGAAGCGACCAACAACACAGCAACCAGCTGTTAATCCTCCAACTCCAACTCCAACTCCAATTCCAGAACCAAAAGAAAAACCTGGATTGGATATACCTGATTTCCTGAGAAACCGACGTACACCACGGAATTAAAAGATTTTGGATTTGAGGTTTTAGATTAAATTAGCAGTCTCAGGTTAGGCTGAGTGCTGTATAAAATCTGCTAGTTTCAGGGTTTTACTAAAGGCAGTCGATTTATCGCGGGGAGTGTCAAAGAAATAGAATGAACTTGGGCAGGAGTCTGCTGGCTCACATGTCCAGCTTTGCTTTTGGAACAAATAAAAAGGAGTCAGAAGACAGAATTCAGAATTCAGAAAACTCTACCCACAAGGGGATACAGTTTTGATTACGAAAAATATTTATTTTAGTTTCGCCCACCAGGGGCGAGGTTTTAACCAATATTCATCACCCACTCGTACAGAATTCATGGCTTTTTTCTGACCGGAGGCGGAGCGTCTCCGGCTCCGCTCCTGAGTTCTGAATTCTTCTCATAAAGAAGAATATCTGCCCGAATACAGATGCGACGC
Source organism: Nostoc sp. CHAB 5715 (assembly GCF_020829685.1). GTDB lineage: Bacteria > Cyanobacteriota > Cyanobacteriia > Cyanobacteriales > Nostocaceae > Nostoc. The sequence continues at coordinate 5,518 of NZ_JAIVFR010000098.1, forward strand.
CGATAGCGAGTTTTCGTACCCTTACAGGGGATCTTGCTACGCGCAGCGTCTCGTAGAGAGCGTTATAGCCCGTCGTAGTCATCGCTACATCTACCTTTGCGATGCATTAAACTCATATAGGACTAATATTTGATTTCTGAAAAAGCTCGGTACAACTCGAAAAGCCTAATTCCTTATTCCCTACTCCGTACAGACGCGATTAATCGCGTCTCTACCCACTCCCCGCCTACGTAGATAATTTCAAAAATCAAATACGATTCCTATATACGGTATAAATAAATATACTTACTTAAATTCAATTGCGTGGGCGAGTTACCCACGCAAGCGTCCGAAGGAAGTCTGTTTCCTGGAAAATAGGACACGAAGCAAAAAATAAAAAACATTTATTTTTTGCTTTTTAAATTCTGTTCAATCCATTGAATAACCTCATGACCAAGGTGAGTCCCATCTAGGCGATCAATCTCACGAATTCCAGTAGGACTAGTGACGTTAACTTCAGTTAAGTAGCCACCAATAATATCAATACCCACAAAAATTAAGCCGTCTTGGCGTAACCGTTCGGCTACTTGGGCGCAAATTTCATACTCTCTTGGGGTAATTTCGGTTTGAGCGACTGTGCCACCAGTAGCCATATTATTGCGAAAATCAGTTCCGCTAGAGAGGCGATTGAGCGCACCAATTGGTTCGCCGTTGAGTAGGATAATTCGCTTATCTCCTGCTTTTGCTTCCGGTAAATAGGTTTGTACCATTACAGGCACTCGACCTTGGAGGGTACTGAGTTCGACAATAGAGTTAAAATTGCGATCGCCTGATTGCAAAAATAAAATTCCTTCCCCAGCTTTGTTACCCAGTGGTTTGAGAACCGCAGCCCCCTTTGCTTCGACAAATTGCCGGATAAACTGCTTATCAGCACTGACAATCGTTTCTGGAATCGCTTTAGTAAATTGGAGGGCGTACATTTTTTCATTTGCCCCTCGGATGCCGCTAGGACTGTTAATCACCAGGGTTTTATTTTGGTCAATGTAATCTAGAATGTAGGTGGCATAGAGGTAGGAATCATTTACAGGTGGATCTGTCCGCATAAATACGGCGTCCATTGTCTCTAAAGAAGTTAAGCCGGAATCGCTCAACTTATACCAAGGATTCACCGCTACCCAGCGTCCCTCTACCAACTGCACTGGTACAACTTCGACTCGCTGTAGGACAGCCCAAGCTTTGCTCTCCACCACACTCAGCAGATTTGCTTGAGTCACCCAAACTTCGTGTCCCAGGATTTGCGCTGCTTCAATTAGGGCAACACTGGTATCATGACACGGGTCAAGCAGATGGATGGGATCAATGATAAAAGCCAGTTTCACCCTTTATACCTCAATCACCAAGAAATTAAATGGTTATTCAATTATTATCTCTTGATGCTCTCACCAATTGACGTATATATGTAGTGCTGAGTGGAATCTGGAGGGTAAAGTCTTGTGGACAGATATGGCTTTTGTGAGAAAAAAGTCCGTAAACAAGGCAGCGCGTAGCTTTCCAGAGTTGTAGCGACTGCCGTGTGTAGCGGCTTGTCGCTAGCTTCTAGTAATACCTTCTGAAACTACACGCTCTTGCTAGAAGTTAGTAGCTCATCTAGCTTGCCTTGACTGTCTAAAGCGTGGATATCGTCACAACCACCTATATGATCATCATTGATAAAAATTTGCGGTAGAGAGCGCCGTCCATTTGCTCTTTGAGCCATTTTATTTCTGGCTGCCTCATCTCCATCAATGCTGTATTCGATAAATTCAACTCCCTTGTTCTTCAGCAAACTTTTGGCACGAATGCAAAAGGGGCAAGTCCTCCAAGTGTAAATTTCTACTTTTGCAGCCATAATGTCCTCAAATTAATGTAATACATTCTTAATTTTAGAACGTTGGTACTAACTCTTATGCAGACTGTTTGTTTTTTTGAGAAGTCCCAAAGCACCCAGAGCAAATAAAGCTAGAGCAACTGTTGTCCTTGGCTCAGGCACATATTTAGGTTTAGGTGGAGCCTGATAATAAGAACTCGCCCCTACCCAGATTGAATTATTACCAGATTCTCCTGGTTTAACACCGTAATTACCGATATGAACTGCCGCGAATATTTGATTTAAAGTATCTTGAAAATTAAAGTCTGCTGCATTGAGATCAAAATTCTTGGCTGAAATTGTGGCAGTGAAGCCATCATTGCTTGCGCCAGTAGATGATGGGTTAATTTCTAAATCTAATTTACCTTTATAGCCACTTGCTTTTTGCTTGTCTTCGTCTACTGTAATGGCGTTCTTCTTCGCAACAGCATAAGGTGAAGCTGCCGATATTTCAAACAAACTCTTGTTATCAAATTTGTCGTCCTTGTAATTCAAATCAAATGTTTGAATTTTATGCTTGTTTGTTCCTGCTAGATCGATGACAACATCTACTTTTTTTGCATCAGTTGCATTGTCCTTAATGGTAAGCGTTCCAAAAGAGGTGTCTACTTTAGCACAGGTACTTCCACCATCATACTTCTTTGTACCTACAGTTCCAGAGATAACGCAATCCAGGTTATATGTAAAGGAAGCGGCATTAGCAGGGGAAAAAACAGAGGATGATATTACAACGGCAGTTGCAGCTAAAAAGGATGGTACTGCTGAAGTTGAAAAGAGATTTTTCATGTTAATTGATAAGTTAAATAGAATGGCAATACTTAGTTGCTAAGATGGGAATTTGCTGCTTGCCAGCCATCAAAGTCAAAAGCGCTCAAGAAAAAGCCTTACACCACTCTAAACACTGAACAACAGGTTGTCTATAATACATATTTCATCTTCAAAAATACTTTATTTTAAGCTTTATATACATAAAAAGCTCAGTAGTTTTACTGAGCTTTGTGGAATTCAAAATGTATTAAATTTCAACTATCTATTGTCAACGGCGTATTCAATTAGCTTGGCAAGACGCTGACGTAAGGTTTCTAATCCCAAGCGCTGACTCGCAGAAATAAACACCGCTAGGGGGAATTCTTCTCTAGCTAGAGCTAGTGTCTCACTATTGGCTTGATCAATCTTGTTAAAAATAACCAGCGCCGGCCCAGGAGTTATTGGCATTTGCGCCAAGATTTCTCTAACTGAGCGAATATGACGCAACCAAGCGGGGTGAGACAAATCCACCAAATGTAGTAGAGCATCGGCTTCTGTGACTTCCTCCAAAGTGGCGCGGAAGGCATCCATTAATGATGCAGGCAGTTCGTGTATGAACCCTACCGTATCTGTAATCAGAATTTCTTGAGGTTTATCAGCTTCGCCATGAGGAATTACCAGACGGCGGGTAGTAGGATCGAGAGTGGCAAATAGCTGGTCGGCTGTATAAACTTCTGCATTCGTGAGCGCATTCAGCAAAGTGGACTTGCCAGCGTTGGTATATCCAACCAAAGCCACTGAAGGAACTTCCCGATGCTGTCGTCGCTGCCGTAACCGCGAACGATGGGCTTGTAACTGGTTCACTTCTTTTTGCAGTCGAGAAATGCGCTGCCCAATTGCACGGCGTTCAGTTTCCAGTTTTGTTTCACCAGGACCACGAGTCCCAATACCACCACCCAATCGGGACATGGTGCGACCTCTACCAGCAAGTCGCGGCTGCATGTATTCTAACTGTGCTAGTTCTACTTGCAATTTACCAGCACGGGACTGAGCGCGTTGAGCAAAGATATCCAAAATTACTTCGGTGCGGTCAACCACCCGGATACCAATTTGCATTTCTAAGTTGCGGACTTGGGAAGGTGAGAGGTCGCGGTCGAAGACAACGAGATTAACTCCTAGTGTTTGGGCAGTTAGAGCAATTTCTTGCACTTTACCTTCGCCAACTACTGTCTGGGGATGAATGCGCGATCGCTTTTGTTGTATTGTCTGTAATACATCTCCCCCAGCTGTATCAACTAAACGCGCCAATTCTACTAGGGTGTCTTGGAATTGTAGGGGAGTTATTTCACTGGTCATCAGCCCTACAATTAGCACGCGATCGTGGTCAGAATCTACTTCCTGGGCGACAAATTCACGCTGGAATTCCGCTTCCAGATTTTCTACCAAGTTTACTAAATCCTGCTCTGCCAAATCATCCAAGCCCAGAGGTGGCGATATATTCCAACTTGAGGATTGAATTTGTTTAGAGTGAGCGAAGCCGAATTGGCTTTCCTCTACCTTGACAGCAGCAGGACTAGGAATCAGGGTGCGAGACTCTTGGGGTGTCAGATGAGCTAGATAAGCTTCTTTGACATACCCAGTCGCACCACCTCCCCGTCGTGTAAATCCTGTTCCGGTAATGTTTAGTACAACTAGGGCATCTAAGCGTTGCAGTGCCATAGCCGTGAGTGCCGCCTCATTTGGCGGTTCTGCCTTGAGATGGGTGGCGATGCAACGAATACCACTGAGTCGTTCTGCACCGTAACGGGGCAATTCCAGGGGTGGTATTTGTGTTTGACGCGGTGTGCCTACCCCGACGCGAATCACTTGTCCGCGACGGTTGATGTAGGCGCACACAGGCTGATTGACTTCTGTGCTAATTGCTGCCAGACGCTGGGAAAACTCGGACGTGGTGATGCGATCGCCCGGTATACGCTGGTGATACAGCCGCTGTAGTTGCTTCAGCTGGCTGGACTTCAAACCTTGGAGATTTCCAAAAATAGTTTCTATAGGCGTTTATGACCAGTTAAATGGCCCCCCGAATCCTTATATGTCTATTTTATAACAGGGTTTAGGCTCCTATCTCTCTCCTTTGAGGGATGCATTGTGAATTAGTTCACGGGGGGTATTGATTTGACGCTATTTTGGTGGTAGTAACTCACAAATTGAGCAATGGTAACAACACGCGCCGCCTCAGAACAAAATTTAATGATCTATTTCACCAGTTTGTTTAAGTGCAAAATTGATAATAGTTTCACTTAGCCTAATTCCACGAGCAATCATTCTGTCAATTGCTTGTTTAATATCAATAGGGTATCCTTCTCGGTGTGCACGCAACAAAATACCGATAGTACCTGTAATAGAAAGACCGCTTAACCTGGCAACTCGTCTACCAGCAGATTCATCAATGCAAACAGTCTGGATATTCTCGTTGAGCGCAAGTTGGATAACAGAAGCTTCTCCTAAATCTAAAGAATTCAGTAAGAATGGAGAAATATTATTTAAGGGAATTTGCAATTTTTGTAGCCAATCTGCATCCTCAAATTCACTTACGGCAAATCCGCTTGCACCTCCAGCAAGTATTTCTTGACAAACTTCAAAGGGAACTAAAACCTGAGTATACAAAGATTAAAGTATTCTTAAATCGCCTGTTGCCGCTATTATAGAAATAAGTGGTGCTGTGTTGATAACAATTATATTAGTTTCAAGCATTCGCTAAATCAGATATAAGTTCCTCTTCTGTTAAATCAATCATCGCTACACCATAACGGTGTAAATTAAGTAAAAAAGTTACCCTATCTATACCTGCTAACTGTGCAGCTAAACCAGAAGAAATGCGTTTCATTTCAAATAGTTTAACTGCCATCGCCATTTTTGCTTCTTGTTCAAACTGTTCTCGCGTTTGCTGTAAAGCATCTGGTAAAGTTTCTGGATAGTCAATTTTAAGTTGTGACATGATTTTTATCAGGGCGATCGCTTTTAATTTCAGTGTAAGTGTAAAGGCGAATCGCTACATTAATCGCTACATTAGTCTAGCCTTTATAGCGGTTATTGAATTAAAGCTTTAAACCGCTCATCTTCCCGAATACCATCAAAATCAGAGTCGGTTTTTGCCCATTCACGCCATTCATCAGGACTTAGATTAATTGCTTTTTGTAGGTTTTCTAGTGCCTGTTCAATATTACCTTGTAGAGCATAACAGCAAGCTTTGCCATACCAAGCTTCGTGTAAATCTGGTTTAAATTTCAGTGCTTGGTCGTAGGATGCGATCGCTTCTTCATTGCGTTCTAATTTGCCTAGCGCATTGCCCCGATTGTACCAAGCTTCGTGTAAATCTGGTT
>NZ_JAIVFR010000990.1 GCF_020829685.1 Nostoc sp. CHAB 5715
GTAATTCTTTAAGGAATTGCCGAACCTTATCCTGTCTCAAAACCCAAGATACAAGTTCAGCAAATAAACAAACTATTTCTATGGTAAACCGAAACAAATCTGTCAACAAGCAGCGCCAGCGTTACCAGGATTTATTTGAGTTCGCTCCAGATGGTTACTTGGTAACTGATACAGCAGGTATTATCCAAGAGGCTAACCGAGCAGCAGGAATCTTGCTGGCTGTCCGCCAAAAATATTTGGTAAACAAACCATTAATTCTATTTATTGCTCACCAAGACCGCCAGAGTTTTACCACCCGAATAAATAATAGACAGCAGGAACAGGAGTGGGAAGCTTACCTAAAACCACGGGGAGGTAAAGCTTTTCCGGCTAGGATTAAAGCGGCTGCCATGTACGATTTTGAGGGTAAGCAAGTTGGTTGGCGATGGTTACTCTGCGATATTAGCGAACGCCAACAGGCAAAGGAATCACTGCGCCAAGCTAACGATGAGTTAGAACAACGAGTGGCAAAACGAACAGCAGAACTTGTTATGTCTAACGTCCTGTTGCAACAAGAAATTGCCGAACGCCAACGCGCAGAAGATGCATTACGGCAGAGCGAAAACCTCTATCGCCAACTCGTGGACAGCCATACTGACATAATTATCCGCACTGATTTGCAAGGGCAGATTACCTTTGCTAATGCGGCTGCTTGTCAAACCTTCGGGTGGAAAGAAGATGAGTTTCGTGGTCAGTCATTTTTCCAATTTGTTCATCCAGATGACTTACCTGAAGTGATGGAAAATATGGCAGCTTTAGGATCTTCATCCCATCCCTTGACTAATCATGAGCGACGTGCATTTACAGTCAATGGTATTCGCTGGTTTCAATGGAATGCGATCGCAATTCGTAATGACAAAGGAGAGGTTATTGAAATCCAAGGGGTAGGCAGAGATATTACCGAACAGCAAGCCGCCTTAGAAGCTCGCCAACTCGCAGAAGCAGCACTGCGCCAGACTGAAGAGAAATTTCGTACTTTTGCCGAAAATATCCACGCAGTCATCTGGATTGTTAGTCCAGATTCATTCCGAACCTTGTACGTTAGTCCTGCTTATGAAAAAATTTGGGGCCGCTCTTGCCAAAGTCTATTAGAGCAACCTGAGTCTTGGATAGACAACGTTCATCCAGATGATCGCCATCGACCAACTATTGCAGCAAAGCAACAGCTTAATGGTGAATCAGCTTCAATAGAATACCGAATTTTGCGACCTGATGGATCGGTGCGCTGGATCTGGGATCGCAGCTTTCCTGTCTATAATGACCAAGGAAAAGTTCAGTACTATAGTGGCATCGCCGAAGATATCACCGAAAAGAAACAACTCGAAGAACAGTTTTTTCGCACCCAGCGATTGGAAAGCCTTGGTACTCTTGCAGGTGGTATTGCCCACGACTTGAACAATATATTGACACCAATTTTGGCTGCGGCTCAATTGGTACAGGGAACATTTTTAGAAGACAAAGAGCGTTCTGGACAACTGCTAGCACTTGTAGAAACCAACGCCAAACGCGGAGCAGCTTTAGTGAAGCAAATTTTGTCCTTTGCGCGAGGATATAAAGGAGAGGCGACAATTATTCAAGTCGAGTACCTAATTTCAGAAATTGCCCAAATTGCTAAACAGACATTTCCCAAATCTATTGAATTTTCCACGGTTATCCCAAAAGATATTTGGGCTGTCACTGGACACACCACACAACTGCATCAAGTGCTGATGAATCTGGTAGTAAATGCCCGCGATGCTTTACCAGATGGCGGCAATATCAAAATTTCTGTGGAAAATAAGTTTATTGATCAAGCTTATACCAGAATGAATCTCGATGCTAAAGTCGGGCATTATATTGTGATTACCATTGCCGATAACGGAATTGGGATACCGCCAGACATATTAGATAGAATTTTTGAGCCGTTTTTCACCACAAAAGATGTCAACACAGGTACGGGACTTGGACTTTCAACAGTGCTTGACATTATTAGAAGCCATGATGGTTTTATCAAAGTGTCTAGCAGTGTTGGTAGAGGCAGCAAATTTGACCTGTTTTTACCAGCAGTGCAAGCAACCCAAGCCTTCAGCATAGAAGAGATGGATCTGCTCCCAGGAGAGGGAGAATTGATATTAGTTGTAGATGATGAAGCCAAAATTCGGGAGATTGCCACAATCATCTTAGAAAACCATAACTATAAAATACTCACTGCCAATAATGGTATAGAGGCGATCGCACTCTATGCCCAACACAAGGATCAAATCAATGCCGTATTGATGGATATAATGATGCCGGAGATGGACGGAATCACCGCTATTCGCACCTTGCAAAAAATAAACAAGCAAGTTCAAATTATTGTCTGTAGCGGACTGAACTCAATGGAAGTCTTTGCTCAAGCTGCTGATGCTAACGTGCAAGCAGTTTTATCAAAACCCTATACGGCCAAAGAATTATTGAAAACTTTACACCACTTATTTAGAGGCTAGTAAAGAAAAGGGGACAAGAAGAATAACCTATGCCTAATGACAAATACTTGGGTGCATCCCAGTTTTTATTTTGCTCTTGAGAATAACTGTCATTGCGAACGCGAGTGCGTCTCGTAGAGAGGAGGAACGACGAACGCAAGTGCGTGTCCAAGACTTGCAATCTCATGGACTCGT
>NZ_JAIVFR010000991.1 GCF_020829685.1 Nostoc sp. CHAB 5715
GGCCACACGTGCGGTAAAAAATTTTAGATATTTCAAATGTCTCAAGAGCGGGAAAAGGATTTTCGTCCAGTTAATCAGGTTCTAGGAAGCCAACCCTCATTAGGGCCAATCCCTGCCGATCAAATTCTTCCTTGGACGGTAATTGCCTTAGCCTCCTACTTTATTGTCAACGGAGTTTTTGGTGGTCTTTTCCAAGAAGAGTTTCAAAAGTGGTTGTGGACAATACTAATGACTGGTTGGGGAATAGGAACTTGGTGGATTTTAACTGGTGGTAGGAGTTGGAGTTTTTTAAGTAAATTTATTGGCGTTCCCGCTTGGACAAGAGGCTTTGCTCGTTATCAAAGCTTATTGGAAGTTAACCATGAAGCAAAAAATCGGAAAACAAAGCGTCGGCGTAGCCGGAAATGAAGGTAGATTAACACCATTTGAAGATGCCTTGCACTTGGCGACAATGCTGCGTGTCGCAATGAATGGACGTGATATTGGCGCTTACCTTTTGACAAAAGGCACTCAAAGAGATCGGTTTTGCTTTGTTTTTGGTTTTGACTGTAAGGGAATTCATACCACTTTAAGACCTGAACAAATCGATACACTCTTTAATAACATTGAAGCCGGATTGAAAGACATTCCTAGCGGTGAAAGAATGACACTGCATTTGGGATCTTTTAGTTCAGACAAAGAGCGCCAAAAAGAATTAGTATCGCTAATCAGAAATGCGCCATCACGAGATATCAAATATTTGTTGATAGCAGAAAGAGCCAGAGTCAAAGAATTGACTATTTCTGGTGTTCGTAAGCCTAAATTTTTGCGGATTTATGTCACTTACACCATTGAATCTAGCACCAGAAATGCAGATGATTGGATAGAAAAGCTTTTAGTTAGAGCGGAATCATGGTGGTTAAAATTTAAAGGGGATCTCTCAGATGTAGAAAACCAGCGCATAGAAACGCTGATAACAAATGCTTACAAGCAAGGTTTTCTACGCTGGGAACAAATTTTATCTAACCAAATGGGATTGGATGTTAAGCCTTTGAAAGCTGATGAACTCTGGGAGGGCATCTGGAAAAGGTTTAATGATACGCAGCCAATACCGATTCCCCAATTGATGACTTTAGACGATCAAGGACTACACGAGCAAGTTAATTCAGATTTAGCTAGTACTAAATTGCTTCTAGAGAATATCCACGGCACAACTTTGCTGATGGAGTCTAGTGTACCTTGTGCCGATCGCCGTTGGGTTAATGTTAACAATCGTTACATTGGCGCACTGTCATTTCTGGAAAAACCCGGAGGTTGGGCAAATAAATCTGCTCAACTGCGATATTTATGGGAACTGCTGGCTAGAGAAACAGTAGTAGATACAGAGATTTTTTGTGAGTTGACTGCGGCAAATCCAGCATTGGTGAAAACTACTTTGCAACGAGTCTTGAAGCAGTCAAACATGACGACAATCATGGCTCAAGAAAAAAGTAAAACTATTGATGTCAACGCCCAATTAAAGTTGAAAAAATCGGTAGCAGCACAAGAACAATTATTTGAAGGTGCAGTCCCGATTTATACGAGTATCGTGATTTTGGTACATCGTCCAACTGTCGAGAAATTAGATGAGGCAACAAGATATATTGAAAACTGTTTTCAACGTCCAGCAAAATTAATTAGGGAAACTGAATACGCCTGGAAAATTTGGCTGCAAACTCTCCCAATAGTTTGGGAAGGTTTGTTAGCTACACCTTTCAATCGTCGCCAACTATATTTAACCAGTGAAGTTCCCGGATTAATGCCTTTAGTTTTAACTAAACGGGGTGATAGACAAGGCTTTGAGTTGATTGCTGAAGAAGGCGGAACACCCGTACATTTAGATTTGTTTAATCAACACAAAAATTTAGCTTTGTTTGCGACAACTCGTGCAGGTAAATCGGTGTTGGTATCAGGGATTTTAACTCAGGCTTTGGCGCATGGTATTCCGATTGTGGCGTTAGATTTCCCGAAACCTGATGGAACATCTACTTTCACTGATTACACAGAGTTTATGGGGGCTAATGGAGCGTACTTTGATATCTCCAAACAATCGAATAACTTATTTGAACAGCCAGACTTACGATCGCTAGATCCAGAACAACAGCGCGATCGCTTTAACGATTATACCGCCTTCCTAGAATCAGCTTTGATGACAATGGTTTTAGGATCATCGACTGAAAGTCAAATTTTATCGCAAACCGTGCGATCGCTCCTCAACTTAGCATTAGAAGCCTTCTTTGCTGATGAGGGCATAAAAGAGCGATATCGACAAGCGATGGCGGCAGGATTTGGCACTCAAGCTTGGCTGAAAACTCCTACCTTAAAAGATTTTCTATTTTTCTGTTCATCAGAACACTTGCAGCTAAATACTTTAACTGGCAGAGTAGAAGACGCCCTTAGTCAAATTCAGCTGCGCTTGCGATTTTGGCTTTCTAGTCGCGTAGGACAAGCCATTTCTGCACCATCTAGCTTTCCTACCGATGCACAACTTTTAGTTTTTGCTCTGAGAAACCTATCAGATAGTGAAGTAGATGTTGGTACTTCATTATTGTGTGGTCGATTAACGTTAAGAAACATTCGCACATTTAATTCTGGGTTAAAATCCATTCGTTCTGCCAGCACCAGAAATAACTCTCGTGCTTTTTGTCTTTT
>NZ_JAIVFR010000992.1 GCF_020829685.1 Nostoc sp. CHAB 5715
GATCGCTTTTTTTGTTGTAAACTCCTTGTTCATAAGCCTCCAATGCGCTTGTAAGTATTGCTGCGGCTAGATTACTGGTAGTACGTTTTTGGGTTTTTGCCCATTCCTCCAGTCCTTTGAGTGTTTCTTCTGTCAAGTTTACTGTTAATCTCCACCTCGACGGCATTTCAAATATTTCCATACTCACACACCCTATATAGTGCCTCACTGTGCTGCCAAAATTTTAGCAAATAAGTGCAGCACCTGGATGCACTTATGGTATTATCCCTATAAAACCGATGCAGATTTCAACTAGGGAATCTACAACAAAAAAAGCGATCGCTCTCAGAACCAACCAGAAAAGCGAACGCTTCGTAAACCCCCATATAGGGAGATAAATACAATGATGACACGATTACAAAAGTTAACAGATGTCCAAACTGACTATCAAGCATCCCCAGAAAGAGAATCCATCAAACATACACTGATTGGTTCGCCCAAAGCCGTTACCAGCACAATTCGCGTTTTGCACCAACTGAGATACGCCCCAATTGGTGATTGGAGTCCGTTGTTACCAACTGGCAATACAGGTGAGGTAATGAGCATTTTGATACGTTCAATTTCGGTGCAATAGCTATCAATAGCTGGTAGATTTGATAAAAAAGCGATCGCTCCATTAAACCAAAGTGCGATCGCTATACTTTATACTTGTTCTTGAATGACTAAATATCCTGTTCGCTCAACTCGCGTGTGATGTGATCAAATGGTTCATCCACAAAAGTAGTATTAACCACACCTGCTGCTGTCACTTGTTCCTTAATCAGATCCTGGAGAATCTAGATACCACGAACTGTAGGGCCAATAGGCACTCCTAGAGAATTGTAAGTTTCCCGTAGTCCTTGTAGCACACGCTCATCCAACACATTCGTGTTTCCAGCAACCAGCGCATAGGTGGCATAGCGCAGATAGTAGTCCATATCCCGCAGACAAGCTGCATAACGACGAGTTGTATAAGCATTTCCACCGGGGCGAATCAATTCTGGCAGTTCTTCAAATAACTTTAAGCCAGCCTGCTTGACAAGTGCAGCTGCATTAGAGTTTATCGTCGCCGCCGCTTGTACTCGTGCTGTACCACTGTCAAAGTAAGACTTCAGGCTATCGATCGCATTCCGGTCAAAATACCGACCAGCTAAGTCATAATTCTTAATTAAACTTGTTACCGCATCGCGCATTCCTTCTTCTCCCAATCATTACTATTTATGGTTTGATATTTATTTGGCTGCACTTATGCACCAGTAAATTTTTGTGCTATTAAAAATAGATTCGGCACAAAAACAATTTATCCACTATCTATGGATTCTATGCCAAAGTTGACCCCTATATGATGAACTTTCCAGTTTTGTACAGATGATCACCGAAAGGTTAATATAACCTGATAATCCAGATATCTGTAGCACAAGCTACAAAATCTGCTAATGTCTAGTATTTAAGATATTTCAGGTGTGTCACGGCTTGATTGAGATCAGCAGGGTTAGGATGCAATGTAAGATTCTGGTTTACTTTAGGAAATTGGTAGAGAAGGAGTAACAATGACAACACCACAAGAAGTCTTGAAGAGAATTCAAGATGAAAAAATTCAGCTGATTGATCTCAAATTCATCGATACAGTAGGGACTTGGCAGCACCTCACAGTGTACCAAAACCAAATCGATGAGACTGCATTCACTGATGGCGTACCTTTTGACGGTTCCAGCATTCGCGGGTGGAAAGCGATCAACGAATCGGACATGACGATGGTACTCGATCCCAACACTGCTTGGTTCGACCCATTCATGAAAGAGCCAACGCTAAGTATAATTTGTAGTATTAAGGAACCCCGCACGGGTGAATGGTACAATCGTTGCCCACGCGTTATTGCCCAAAAAGCAATAGATTACCTGGTTTCTACTGGTCTTGGTGACACAGCTTTCTTTGGCCCTGAAGCTGAGTTCTTTATCTTTGACAGTGCTAGATTTGCCCAAACCGCCAACGAAGGCTACTACTTCTTAGATTCTGAAGAAGGTGCTTGGAATTCCGGTAAAGCTGGTACAGAGAATAAACCCAACTTGGGTTACAAACCACGCTTCAAAGAAGGTTACTTCCCAGTCGCACCGACGGACTCTTTCCAAGATATCCGTACAGAAATGCTGTTGACGATGGCGCAGTTAGGTGTACCTATTGAAAAGCATCACCACGAAGTTGCTACTGGTGGTCAAAGCGAACTGGGTTTCCGCTTTGGTAAATTGGTCGAAGCTGCTGACTGGCTGATGATTTATAAATACGTCATCAAGAACGTTGCCAAGAAATACGGCAAAACCGTTACCTTCATGCCTAAACCACTGTTTGGCGATAACGGTTCAGGGATGCACACTCACCAGTCCATTTGGAAAGACGGCCAACCTCTGTTTGCAGGTGATAAGTATGCTGGTTTGAGTGACATAGCGTTGTACTACATTGGTGGTCTTCTCAAACACGCACCAGCGCTATTGGCAATTACCAACCCCAGTACCAACTCATACAAGCGCCTAGTACCTGGTTATGAAGCACCAGTGAACTTAGCTTACTCCCAAGGTAACCGTTGTGCTTCTATCCGTATTCCTTTATCTGGCACTAACCCCAAAGCCAAACGTTTAGAATTCC
>NZ_JAIVFR010000993.1 GCF_020829685.1 Nostoc sp. CHAB 5715
GTATCCTCAAGATAAACCTCGCTAGCCCGGAAGAGGGTTATTCGAGTCGGATAAACCTCCTGTGGCACATAATGAGCAGAAGCTTGATAATTGGCTTTGAAAACTTGCATAAGACCACGAATTTGTTTAATTCCAGCTTCAAGAGGCAGCAGATTGATTGTTTTCAGCCGCTCTCCGATGTAATTCAATTGCTCTTCAGGTTTTAGGGAGTGGAGAGCCTCATATGATATTTCCTGGTTCTTCCCAAAGAAGCGCTCTACGAGATTGGTAATTCTGGTCAGCCATTTAGCATCATCCCAATCAACACCAATCAGGTGGCGACCAGGAATCGGCGCTTCCGTGTCTAAGATGGCGACTAGCGCCACCTCATGTCCCTGCTTTTGTAATTGTTGAGCCATCTCAAAAGCTACCAATGCTCCTGAGGAATGACCTCCCAGAAAATACGGCCCTTGGGGCTGAACGGTCTGTAGTGCTTCGATATAGTGGACAGCCATATCCTCAATTTGGGTGTAAGGCTGCGATTCTCCATCCAAACCCGGTGATTGTAAACCGTAAAACGGTTGGTCTAAACCTAGATAACGTGCCAAATCATAAAAGTAGATGACATTTCCACCAGCTCCGGGCAAGCAAAAGAAAGGCCGTTTTGAACCATTGGGCTGAATTGGAACCAGAGGAGACCAAGACAGGGAATCTGTTTGTTGGCGGAGAATATCAGCTAGCTGTTCGATTGTCGAGCCTTGGAAAAGTGCTGCTAAGGGCAAATTTTTCCTGAACTGCTGCTGAATCTGAGCCATGAGGCGGACTGCTAAAAGGGAATGACCGCCGAGGTCAAAGAAGTTGTCCCGTACTCCGATAAGGTGGACGCCCAAAACCTCAGACCAGATTTGTGCCAATTGCTGTTCTAGAGAGTCACGGGGTGGGATAAAGTCCTCCTTTAACTCTCGTTGAACATGTTTCTGAAGCGGTTTAACTTGCGGAATTTGCTCTGTCGAAATTCTACTTATAATTGTTGCAAGGTCTTGCTCTGGGACAGCAACAATGCTTTTCAAAAGAGTTAGAAAATGCTCCAGAATCAGAGTTATATCGTCGCTGTAAAAACGATCGCTGTCATAGACAATATGAAACTCTAACTCTGAACCTGGGATGACTAGAACAGTGAGGGGATATTTTGTTTGTGCCCCTGTAGAGCGAGTTTTATGTAAATCTATGGTTAGGTTTGAGGACTGTAGTATTGATGAATCAACTGGATAGTTCTCAAAAACCAGAATGCTTTCATAAAGGGGTAACGAAGCTGGCACTTCACTCCATTGCTGAACTTGCCCTGCAGAGCAGTATTCATAAGCTCGTTGCTCAAGGTGCTGAACTTGGATATCTTTAAGCCAGCACCACAGTAATGCTTCAGCAGAAATCCTGAGCCGTATTGGCAAGGTATTAATGAAGAGACCTACCATTGATTCGACCCCTGCTAGATCCGGCGGACGGCCAGAGACAGTGGCACCAAATATCACATCTGATTCACCACTATAGCGGCTTAAGAGCAAAGCCCAGACTCCTTGAACTAGAATATTCAAGGTCAGGTGATGTTGCCGTGCTAAAAACTGTAGTGCTTCTGTAGCAGACGCTGGCAAGCAGGCTTTTTGTTTGCCATAGTGTTTTTTCTGGGCAGAAAAACTACCAGGCGCAGCAACCGTCGCCAGTGGAGTTGGCATTTTGAAACCCTGAAGTTTCTTTTGCCAGAATGCTTCAGCCTGGGACTGTTCTTGCTGTTTGAGCCAAGCAATATAGTTTTTATAGGGGCGGCTTGGTTCCAATGATAAATCTTGACCTTTGGTAAATGCTTTGTAGAAAGTCAGAAATTCCTTCAAGATGAGAGCTAAGGACCAGCCATCTATTATAATGTGATGAAAAGTCCAGACAACATAATGTGCATTTTCGTCCATTTGGAAAATTGCCAAACGTATTAGCGGAGCCTTGGTAAGTGCGAATCCACGAATGCGGTCCATCTTGATATAGTTTTCCAATTTCTCTTGCTGTTGGGGCAATGAAAACCCGCGCAAGTCTTGTTGCTCCAGTGGCACTTTCACCCGCTGAAGTACGACCTGAATTGGCTCATCTTGGTCCTTCCAAACAAAGCCTGTTCTGAGGAGCGAGTGCCGTCCCACAACTCGCAGCCAGGCTCTTTCAAAGGCTGCTAAGTCTAATTCTCCTTGCAAACTCCAAATGGACTGCTCAATGTGTATCCCTGACTCTGGAGCGGATAAGCTCTCGAAAAGCATACCCTGTTGGGAAAGAGAAAGGGGATAAATAGCTTCAATATTTTTCTGGCTCATTTAATCCTCCTGGTGAATAAAGTCGATTTGTGCTAGAAGCTGGTCAAGTTTTCCTTGACTAAGGTTGAGTTCGGGAAAGTCAGTAGGGGTGTAGCCGCCCGCCTCAGGTAACTGGCAATGGGTAATCAGAGCTTGCAAAGCCGTCAGGAAACATTGAGCCTGACGTTCAATAGTTGCCCGTTGATGGACATTCTGGCTGTAAGTCCAATGGAGTTGCAGTTTGCCATTGCTGACAAACCCATTGATTTCTAACAGATAGCAACGATGTCCCAAAGGGCTACGGTTTGAGCCACTCTGCTGTTGGGCAAGTCCCAAGACAAAAGATG
>NZ_JAIVFR010000994.1 GCF_020829685.1 Nostoc sp. CHAB 5715
CTACAAGTCACAAGTCTTCTAGCCCGTACCAGACACCGCCGAATCTAGCGCAGCGTTCCTCAGTTGCGTCAATCCTCCCACCTCCGGTTTTTTGTTAACGATCGCTTGACTTTTAAGACAGTCGCTACAATTATCCTTAACTGAACCGTATTGTCCTTTACCCTTCAACTTCGCTTGATAGACCACTAGACAAATTTAACAGTCGAAGTATGCCGAAGTCCTGGCTACGCCTACGTGGTAGTCGGAAGGATTAGTTTAAACGCCTATTTCATCCATCTTTAGCTAGTTAACAAGGTTTTCAATAGCATATAAAATATTATTGAAATATAAAATTTTTATACTACTAGTAAGTTTTTCACTAACTGTTACAGATAGGCGAAATAGCTTCTATTTTATAGTTTTTTTAAGACGATAGTCGGGATTAACATTATGCATGAAGTTTCAAAGCAGACTATAGAGACAGCACAAAAACATGCTCAAAAATCAATTGAGCATAGCAAAGAGATACAAGAGTTGGGTAAGAGTTTAGAAACAGATGACCAAATCGAGCCGGAACAAAAAGAACGTATCGAAGCCTATGGAAAAACCATGCACGAACACGCGCAGAAATTTCAAGAATTGGCGCACAGACTAACAGAAGATCCTTCAACAGATGTATTTTCAGAAGCAGTAGAGGAGCATACAAAGGTAAATCAAGCCCATATCGAAGCAATTAAAGAATTTCAAAAGATACAGCCGCCAGCTTAAATTAGATATTAATTAAATATTAAATTTATTTGCTTTTAAGTGGATGCATTATTGAGCTTGTTAGCGCAAGCTCTAGTAGCTATTCAATGCAATGCCAAATTGCAATCAAAATTGATTGAGGATCTTTTGGATGTTTCCCGCATTCTACGGGCAAACTCAGCCTGAATGTTGCTCCAGTCGATCTAGCTGCGACGATTCAAGCGGGGATGGAAACCGTGCGGCGAGCAGATAAAAGCGATCGCCCTGAGTGCCTATGCTGGGGAGATAAATCAGCAACAGGCACTAAAAGCAGGTTTCCACAAGCACATCTCTAAGTACAGCTTTGCGTAAAATCGTAGCGTTTTTAATGCAAGGGGACGCATTGGCATTGTTAGCCGATGCGTTGGCATTGTTAGCCGATGCATTGGCATTGTCAGCCGATGCATTAGTATTGTCAGCCGATGCATTGGCATTGTCAGCCGATGAATTAGTATTGTCAGTCGATGCATTGGCATTGCAGGGTATTGCTAAATTTAATTCGCTACGAATTAATGAAATGCTGTACTAAGCTGATACACGTCTAGATTGTACATTGCAATTGTTAAGACACTCATGCAGTCAATGGTCATCTGTCCTTTGAAATACAAATGACTAATGACAAATGACTAATGACAACCCCCACGAGTAAATATACAATTTAAATGCGTAACAGCTTATTCAAGATAATATCTCAATCGACTATCATCTAAACAACATTAAATCAAGAGAGTCACAGATGGTTTCTTCTAACAGCAAGATAGGTATTATCGGCGCAGGCACATCAGGAGCTTATCTTGCCAGTTTGCTTATTCAAGAAGGGTTTCAAGTTGACTTGTTTGAAAAAGCCCCCGTAGTGCGTACCGATGGATGTGGCATTCTTATTGTCCAATCAGGTATGAAAGCACTTCATAAAGGAAACCCTCAAATAAGCCAAAAAATTATTAACTCTGGCGATCCTGTTAAATTATTTGAGTTTCGCAACCTTAAAGGTGGATTCATCAATTCAGAATCCGTCACCTATGGTGAAGATGAACTACCAGGAATGCTTGTACACCGTAAGGCGATTTTAGAAGCAATCCTCGATACTTTACCCCCTAATAGTATTCGTTTTAACGCTCAATTAGCTTCGATAACGCAGACTGATAATAGCGCGATCGCACACTTTAAAGATGGAAGTCACTGGGAAGGAGATATTATAGTAGGTGCTGATGGCATTCTTTCTAAGGTTCGGCAGTTTGTAGTTCCGAATGTAGAACTATGCTATTTGGGCGATCTAGTTTGGCGAGGGATTGTGACAGATAATAGCTTCTGTCCAGAAGGAAACTTTTTTGTTTATGTACGCGGTCGGGGAATTTATGCAAATTTCTTTCATATTGGTGAAAATCTTACTCATTGGGGTTTCTTTGTAGAAAAGGAGCAGACGGATTCTGAAAAAGGCACACTACAACCGACTAATATATCTATTCCTCCCCAAGAATTAGCCAAACTCCCAGAGGATGCACGAAATGTGATTGAGTCAACTCCTGTGGAAAATATTATCTGTCGTTATTCCTATGACATCGATCCTCTGCCGAAACTCTATGATGGTCGCGTTATTTTAATTGGTGATGCAGCTCACGCAAAAAGTTCGACTCGCGCTAGAGGCATGACTTCAGGTTGGGAAGATGGTTTGTCTTTAACGCAATATCTTACGTCTAGTGCTAGTCTTGCCGAAGCTCTGGAAAATTATCAGGCGGAAAGATTACCCATTGTCCACGAATATCATTGCAGATATCGAAACACAACAGATACATTTAACTGTTACTGATTTAGCATTAACAATTCAGGCAAGTTTTGAAGCCCAGGTTTTGTTTAAGGGTGAAATTACTGTGCCAGTGGAAATGCTAT
>NZ_JAIVFR010000995.1 GCF_020829685.1 Nostoc sp. CHAB 5715
TAGCGTAGACACTGTTGGCGAATTCGTAAAACATCTATTCTGGGCTAGTCAATTCAGCAATGAAATGATTGAGTGCTTTAAGTGCCGCTTTGTATCCAGTGCCCTGCTTACCTAACTTGAGAGAGAGCAAAACGCGATCGCGTAAAATCTCAAGGTCTTCCTCTTTGGCGTAGAGCTGGCGAAGCTGTCACCAAGTGCAATCCTTACGGTTTAGTTTAGCAAAGCAGTAAAGTTTGGTTTGAATCAGGAAAAATACGAGTAGTAAATAATACTAATATTGTTGCGACTAGCTTTGAGTTCCAGAATCAAAAGATGCCTTATATGGAAAACCACAGTAAGGACAAAAACGAAATTTTAAAGAGGTAATCGGTTCGTTACACTGAGTGCAACTATTACGTAACGCCGTTCCGCACAAGAAACAAAACTGCGATCGCCTATGGCGGGCGCTTTGCGCCATCGCGGCGATAACCAAATTTCTTCAAGAGTTGTTCCAGGCTGCCAGCAGTGAGGACAAAATTTGAGGACATCAGTTGCAGACATGGGTATACCCCGGATAACCGCATCAAAGTACTCAGATGGAACCTGCAATGCGATGGCGTACCCGCCCTTTCCGGTGGCGATCGCAGCTAACGCTCTCGTCATCTGACAAAGCATCGCCTGAAACTCTTATGATTTCGTTAACTTCAGTAGACCGAAAACTTTTGCGATGCCAACTCTTGGAGAGGCAACGCTTTCGGCGGGCGTAGCCATCGCTTGGAGGATTTAGGTTTCAAAACCCTTCATTTAGATGAAGGGTTAGATGAGAGTAAAATTCCCAAAATGCTCTAGTACCTGCCTTTGTTCCTTGTGGCGGTGCTGTTTCTAAAAAATCAGCAAGTTCTACGTAAATCTGATCACGGCATTTGCCGGGAGACCCGTCGCACAATTGGGCTGCAATAGCAGAAATTAAAAACAGCTTTTCGTGCTTGGTCATGCGCTCAAAGGTACTACCGTACTTTTCTTGCAGAGATTCCAACAAGGAGCCGTCGTTTATGGTGTAACTAGTAAAATGTCCTATTGGCTTACTCATTGTTACAATTTCCTTAATATTCAATACTAGATTTAACCGATCGCTCCACCGGACGGTATCGGTCGCCTTTTCAATTAGCCTCCCTCCTCCTCATCTGCCAAGTCGTTTACTTTTGAGCCGATGACGATGGTCACGCCGTCATCTCCAGATATGAAATCAACGATGGCTTCGCCAACGCTAAAAGCGAACGCAAATTCATCAGATTAATTTTGTCTTTACCGTTCTAATGGTAGTATAACGTAAAGACATAACCTGTCAAGAATTCTGTAGATACAAAATAATTCTGTAAAGATAGAATGGAGCTACGTTTAAATGAAAACCAAGAATGGCCAGACACAAGACGTTAGCGGACGACGCAAAACTAGTCAATATAAGAATGAGTCAACGGGACTGGGAGAACATGGACAAGATAGCCCAGGCGAGAGGAATAAGCAGATCGGAAATGCTTCGACTGATAGCACAGGAGAAGATACCACTTGGTCAAATAGACAAAGAAACCCTAATCCTGGGAAAATCCTTGAGCATCTCGAATTAATAGAAAGAATTTTTCTTTCATACGTGCATGGACATCAGCATCGTCTTGAGACGCGTCTAGACGAGAGCAAGAGTATAGAGACTACTTTCAAGGAAGAGGTGCAAGCGCTTAAACAGGAAATTTATGATTTAACATCTGACACTAACGAGGAGAATCAAGAATAAAACCGTCCTGCCTGTAGAGGTGAGGGCGGTTTTGTTTTGCGATCGCGGCGCAGCTTCCTTGAGGGGAATTGCGATCGCAGTTGTGGGGAGTGGAGGGGAGAAGTGCGATCGCAGTTGTGGGGAGTGGGGGAGAAGTGCGATCGCAGTTTGTACTGAAACATAACATCTATTGTATTGGCTTCACCACCTTATCCGCCGCGACTGCGGTTTGTCACAACTCTGGGTAAATTCGGTCTACTTCGTCCCATG
Source organism: Nostoc sp. CHAB 5715 (assembly GCF_020829685.1). Lineage (GTDB taxonomy): Bacteria > Cyanobacteriota > Cyanobacteriia > Cyanobacteriales > Nostocaceae > Nostoc. Next base: position 2,018 of record NZ_JAIVFR010000995.1, read on the forward strand.
CATAATTTGCAAGATTCTCAAGTGCCATAGCTAAGTACAAAGGGTGATCGTACTCACCGTGCTGCAAGCGCTCGAAGAAAATTTCGATTTGGAGGAATAGCAGGTTGGGGTTCATAAAGTTGCGATCGCGCTCTTTACGTCGTCGTCAGTTACCTCGATATTTATTCACAAAGCTGTTAGCTATTAGCTATTAGCTATTAACCCGGTACATGCCTCGCTCTTAGTGGGCGAAAAATTAATCTTGGGGAGGTTAATACCCCGCTGTTAGCTGTTAGCGGTTAGCTGTTAGCTAATGGCTAATAGCTAATAGCTAATACCCCGCTCATAGTGGGCGGCTTGTTTAAAACTAATCGCAAGCTCGCTAACCGCTAATCGCTTTTATTTCATTTAAAAATCTCGTTTTATGGCAGAGCCAACACTCGCCCAAGTATTTGGAGCAAACGCAACTCAAACCGCAACCACAATCACAATTACCAAAGCCGATTTACCACGGCTAACACCCTCATCTACTAATACGGCTGAAAGTTTATTGACTGCGATTTTGCTAAAAGCTCAAGACGGCTTACCACAATCCACTTTTGATACGAATTTAGATCAGAGTATCTACATTGCTTTGGGTTTTCCAGGCTTTGC
>NZ_JAIVFR010000996.1 GCF_020829685.1 Nostoc sp. CHAB 5715
AGTCTGAACCGCCACGCTTTATGTGGCGGTTTCACAATGTACGATTTCGCCTAATTTCAGCACACGTAGTTGTTCGTTCGGAAAGTTGCGACGTTTCCATTCAGTATAAAGGTGATCTAACGCTTCTTTTGGTGTATCATCAGCGAATCCGGGTAGTTTCTGAATTCTCTCTTTAATTGCTTTGACTGCTTTGCTTAAAGCTTGGAGATCATTACCGCGTAAAGCTATCTGGAGGGGTTTTTGACCGCCAGAATCAACAAATTGAATATCTTCGACACTAGTAGTTACCCCAGAAAGAGTCGGTAATGAGGAGCGGAATTGGTCTTGTAGTTCCGCAGTAGTGATTGTGCGATCGCGCTTTAATTTTACATATAGTATCCCTTTGTTCGGCTCACCCTCACGGGAACCAACAGTAGTAAATACCGTTTCCACTGCCGGTGATTTTCTTACAACCTCTTCTAGTTTCTTCGCAACCTCAAGAGAATCGGTCAAGGGATTGGGAATTGGGAATTGGGCATTGGGCATTGGGCATTGGGCATTGGGCATTGGGCATTGGGTATTACTTATTCTTTCTCCCCCTGCTCCCTTACTTGCCAAATCGGGGATACTCGGCAAAGGAGCCGTATAAGCAATATTGAATTCGCCGCGATCAAGTTTAGGAATAAAGCCTTTGGGAATTAGTGGAATCAGTGCTATACCTGCGATGAAGCTGAGTACAGCTATCCCAATAACTATCTTACGGTGATTCAAAGACCAACTCAGCAAGTTTCTGTAAAATTGAGTAAACGCTACCGATATTTTTGCTTCTCGACGCGGGGAGAGGGAGGATTTAGGTTTCAGCCAGTAGATAGCCAGCACTGGAGATAAAGTCCGAGCAACTAGCATAGAAGCGAGCATCGCTGCTGAAACAGTGATGCCAAAAGGCTTAAAAAACTGACCGATTACCCCGCCCATCAAACCTATGGGCAGAAAAACCGCTACTGCTGTCAAAGTGGCGGCGGTGACTGTCAACCCAATCTCATTTGTAGCTAAAAGCGCTGCTTGGCGAGGAGTTTCCCCATCATCTACGTGTCGCATGATGTTTTCCACATCAACGATCGCATCATCAACAATACTACCAATCACCAAAGCTAAAGCCAGCAGGGTAATTGTTTCCAGGTTAAAGCCGAAAATCGCCATAACGATAAACGTCGCCAACAAAGACGTAGGAATCGCCAAGGCAGAGATTAGGGTGGCTCGCCAATTCCATAAAAAAGGAAAAATTACTACGATGGATAACAAGACTGCTTCCATCAGCGCATCAATTGTTGATTGTGTGGCTCGACGGATATATTCTGCTTGAGTAGAAGCTAAAGTGAGTTTGACATCCTTCAGACTAGACCGCAGCCTTTGGACTTCTTTTTCAACTCGACTCACTACTTCCAAAGTGTTAGCACTGCCACGTTTGATTACCTGAAATGCGAGTGCATCTTGCCCGTTAAACCTGACTAATGTTGCCCCTGCTTGGGGGATAACTGCACTCGTATTCAATGGATTTAGGGGAGGAGTTGCAGTAGCACCACCCAACAGTGAGACTTTCAGAACACCTGGAAGTTTAGCGATCGCACTCACAATCTCGTCTTTCGCTAACTTTGTCAAATCCGTAAGATTCCGCGTGGGACTCTCAATGGCATAACTAATGGCGGCTGACTCATTCAAATTCAGGGGAATAATTTTAGAAGTCGCCCCTTGAGGTAGAGTCAACTGCTTGAGGGCAGTTTCAACTTCTTTGGTCGATGTTTCTAAATTCGTCCCAACGGCGAAAGAAAGGGCAACGGCTGTTTGACTAGGATAAGTGGATGAACGGATATTCTCCAGTCCTTCTAGAGAGCGGAGGCGTTCTTCTAAGGGTTGGGTGAGTTTCGCCTCTGTATCCAGGGCAGTTGTCAGGGGGGCTGTAGCATTCACAACCACCACTGGAAAGGTAATATCTGGAAACAAGGCATACTTGAGGGAACTGAAAGCCAGAACACCAGCTACTGTTACGGCAATCCAAAAACTCACCGTCAGCCACGAAAATTGAATCGCCAATTTAGAAATATTGAAGACTTCTCGTGCGGATTTTGAGCGATCAAGCTTTACCATCTTGGAAAATTATCGTGTGGGTGACACAATTATTTAGTCATGCTACAGCAATCACCTTCGGTTTGCGAGTTTTGGTTAGTACTAAACAGCAATATTACTTATTGTCACTCAGATATGACCCAATCTTTAATACAAAAGGAAACTTCAAAGATGAAACTTGGTTCTGTTGAGCATAAGGAATTATTCTGCCAGAGCTTTATGGAAAGCTACAGGGAATACGAGCCTGAGAATCTGCCATGGCCAGATTTGGACGATACAGCCTTGACTTTGCTACGCAGTATTCCCTTCTGGGATAAAGCTCTGGATACAGAGCGACAAGCCGGAGCAATAGTTAGTGGTTACGCAGCGATGGTGAGTGATCCTATTTTACAAAATGCGATCGCTCTCCAAGGTAAAGAAGAATTACGCCACGCCCGCCTACTACAAACATTAATTGACTGTTACGGCATCCAAATACCAGAACGTCAACCTATTGAAGTTCCCCAAAATCTTGAACCAGTCTTTACGCGCTTTGGCTTTGAAGAGT
>NZ_JAIVFR010000997.1 GCF_020829685.1 Nostoc sp. CHAB 5715
ATGGGTAGAATCAGATGAGCCAATTTTGTATGGTGCTGTGACTACTGGAGATATTTGGCAGTTTGGTAGTTTTAATCGCCAAGAACGGAAAGTGAGTCAAGATTTAATGTTGTATCGCGTACCAACTGATTTGGAAATCTTGATGCAGATTTTAGTAGGAATTTTGATGCAAGGCTAATAATAGATAAAGTCGAGCTAATTGCTCATTTTTAGCCTACCAAACACCTGAGCAACCCTTAACTGCAACGCCTCAAGTATCTACTTCTGAAGTTGGTCATTGGTCATTGGTCATTGGTCATTAGTTCTTCTCCCTCTGCCCCCAGCAAGAACAGCAAGAACTGCCCCCCACTCCCCATGCCCCTCACATCTACATCAACTCCATCTCCCGCAACCCCTGGCGTAGTCTTTTCGCCTCTTCAGGATTATACCTTTCATGAAGGGCGATCGCTTTTCTAAAAGCTGTTAAACTATCTTGATGATTGCCAACTTTCAGCAACACTACCCCTAAATTTTGATAGGCTTCGGCATAGTTGGGATTTAACTCGATTGCATTTTGATAAGATGCGATCGCATCTGTAAATAAACCCAACGCTTTAAATATCATCGCCAAATTATAATGTCCAAAAACAAAAGTAGGGTCAATTTTCAAAGTTGTGGCGTAAGCAGTTTTCGCACCGTTTAAATCTCCTGCTGCTTTGAGTAAGTTACCCAAGTTGATGTATGCTCCAAGTTTGAGCATGGGGTAAATTGGCAATTTAATCGCAGCTTGATAATGAGAAATAGCCTGTGGGGATTTTTGCAACCGACTGTAAGCAATGCCTAAATGGTAATGGAGTTCATATAAAATATCGTAGTTTTCTTCAGCATTGATGATTCCTCGTCTAAGCAACTCCATACCTTGGCTAATTTTCCCAGTTTCCACATACAATGCCCCTAATTTACTGCAAACATAGGGGTCATCAGGATGAGTAGCGAGAAACCCTTCCATTGCTGTAGCTGCTTTGGCATATTTGTTATTTTGAGCGATCGCACTTTTTTGATATCCTACGTGTAAAAGTGCCACTCCTGGTAAATAACCTACTTGCCAATGGGGTTCTTTGGTTATAATTGCCGACACGCTATCATCCACTAAGGCATGATAAGGACGGTCAAAGCGAATATCTGGATGATTGCGGAACAGCCTGGAAACTAGAGAATAGGGAGATTGTTCTGCACCAATTTCGTGGCGGACGAGGTTGATGAGCAGGTACTCGTCTCTTGCGATCGCCTCTCGCAACTGCGGTACAATTGCTGATGTGAGAGTTTCATCAGCATCTAATACCAGAATCCAATCTCCAGTGACATATTTTAGAGCTGCATTGCGGGCAGCACTGAAGTCATTACACCATTTAAAATGATAGACTTTTGCACCGAGTTGTTGGGCAATATTAGGAGTGCGATCAATTGAGCCTGTATCCAAGACTACCATTTCATCCACCACAATTCTTACACTGCTCAGGCATTTAGGCAGTGTTGCTGCTTCATTTTTTACAATCATGCACAGACTGAGTTTCATATTGCCAATCAATTCTGGTTCAAATTTTTTGCTTACTGTTGTCATTTGTCATTTGTCATTTGTCATTTGTCAAGAGTTACTCTTTGATGGCAAGAAAATATCTTCACAATCAGTAAATTATACTGAAAATGTGATGTCTTATTGGCAAGGATACCTCGATAATAATTTAACTACTATCAAAGTAAGACTTATAGAGTTTTGCCTTAGTCGCAGAGCTATTTGAGTCGGTTATCTCTGTCGGCATTAGCTACATTAAAAGAGATGGACGAGTAATTGATAATTCGTAATTCATAATTATTTTGGCGTATTTGTCTCCTGATTCGCTACGCTATGTATATCCTGGTTCTTCTGAAGCGTACTATGGATTTTGAAAGCAAAGCCAATGCCCCAACTCCTACAGACAACATAGAGTTTGCTCAACCAACTACTACCCGTAAGCCATTAGAATTGCTGCGAGATACTGAGGCTTTACTACGTCGCCCAACCGTAGCAACACTGTCGCCGATTTTGCCACCAAAACTGAGCAATAAGTTCCAAGCAACGTCATCTTTGGCAGATGATTCTTTTAAGGAATTGGCAGAAATTGACTTAGACACTATTAGTGATTTTGAACTGCGACATGCACGAATTGGTGTTGGCTTAAGCTTTGTTGGTTTTGGGGCGCTGATGATATTAGTGCTGCTGCTGTACTTAAACACGTTGCGTCCAGAACTCAGTACGGGTGAGCAGATTCGGCAATATTGGTATCAATATGTTTGGTTTGTCAGTTTAGGTGTTACAGGGATGTTTATGTTGGGCCGTGAAGCGATGCGTCCTATGCCAAGGCGACGGAAATCAAAATAGCAATCCTAAATCATTCGTGAAAAGTTAGATCCCCGACTTCTTAAAGAAGTCGGGGATCTGGACACTGAGAATTTTCACAAATCAGATAGGATTACTATATTTGGATTAAAGATGAAAAGTTTTAAATTTATAAGAAGAATTCAGAACTCAGGAGTCAGAATTCAGAATTGAATTCTGGACGACTGGGTAATGAATATTGGTTTAAAACCTTGCCCCTTGTGGGCAAAAAAAATTAAAATATTATTCCTAATT
>NZ_JAIVFR010000998.1 GCF_020829685.1 Nostoc sp. CHAB 5715
AGGTATTGAGGAGGTCAAAAGTAACGAGATTAGGACTGACGCAGAGAAACTTTAAAAACTTTGACGTACAGAGATTTCAGAATAAGTTAGGAGTAGAGACGCGATTAATCGCGTCTGTACAGGAGTTGGGAGTTAGGAGTTAGGAGTTAGAAGTTAAAAGTTAGGAGTCTTACTCCCCTTCCCTTGCTCTTAAGGGGCTGGGGGTTAGGTCTGTATTAAACTCAACTGCAAACTGCGTAGGCGTAGCCCGCCGCAGGCATCGCACAAATTAGCCCAAGTTAAATGTACATCCGATCACTTTAGCGAATCTAGTGGCTCACAAAAATTGTTCACGCCTTGCTTGAGGACATATATCAAAACTGGTGTTGCCAAAATTTTAGGAAACGTCGGCATTGCTTTTAGATGTTCCATCATCTTTTGAGGTGAAGTATTAAGCAAATCTTCCCGATATTCTTGTTCGCAAATCACCACACGCCATTTTCTAGCCAAGGCATCTAACCACTCGGAATTTGCTCTTTCTGGTTGTTGTCCTGCTCGGATAGCTAGCGTCATCGCCGCATCTTCTAAATCTCCATCACAGTCTTCAATCAAATCCAGCGCTTCCATATCGCTGGGATCTTCTGCCAATTGAGAGCGAAACTGTGCAATTTCTTGAGATGTTACTTTAGTCATGAGTCTTTGACAAGGCGAGCGAACACTCAGTTATGTTATATCATTTCACAAAATTCCTGTTACAAATAGGTTTTTTTACCAAAAAGCCTCATTCTTCAATGTAATTATTGAAAAATGAGGCATTTAGAATTTTTAATTGGGAGATAAGTCAGCAGTACTAGCGTAATGCTCTGAGGGTAACAGACCGTTGTAACTGAGCTAAAGCACGGTTGTAATCCAAAATTGCTGTGACTCGATTACCTTCAGCTTGTGTGAGGTCGTTTTCAGAGTTAATGACATCAGTTTGAGTACCTACACCAGCTTGGAATCGCAAACGCGCTAAACGTAGAGCTTCTCTAGCTTGTTCTAAAGCGGTATTAGCGGTTTGAACATTCTCTAATCTAGATTGCTGGGTAGAATAGGCTTCTTCTACCTCAAAGCGAATTTGGTTGCGCCGTTCGGCAAATTGAGTTTCTGCGATCGCAATATTAGCTCTCGACTGAGCTGCCCTTGCTCTTGCTGCTCCTCCATCAAACAAATTTAGGCTTGCCCTAACTCCAAATGAATAACCATCAGTAATGCTGGCATTATCATTGAACTGATCTAGCAGATCGTAGCTGGCGACCAAACTAACTTGAGGGCCCAGCTCCCCAAGGGCCTGCCTACGCTGTTGCTCGCTGATATTGCGTTGTGCCAACTGCTGTTGCAATTCTGGACGATTTTGATAAGCCAGCACAATACTTTGTTCTAGTGTTGGGTTCCAAAGACCAGCTAATTGTACAGGGTCGGCTGCACTGATATTTATCGCCTGCGGCAAACTTATCCGAGTTGCTAATTGACGACGGGAAATTGCCTGCTGGGATCTAGCATTAGTCAAATTTTGTTGGGCATTTGCTAAATTCACCTGCGATCGCAACACATCAAACCGCGTACCAACCCCGGCTCGTTCTAAAGCTTCTGCATCACGCAAACTAGCCTCAGAGTTCTGCACAGCCGACTGGGCAATACGTACTTGTTCATCCGCTTGTTGCAGATTGTAGTAGTCAGTAGCAACATTCAGACGGATTGTCTCAGACTGAGTTTCTACAGCAAACTCATTGAAACGTACCTGTTCTTCAGCCGCTCTGATGTTAGCTTGCACTCTCCCAGAAGTATAAATGTTATACGAAAGTTGTGCTTGACCAGAAAAAGATGTACTGGGTTGATCTTGCGGAACGGCGAACGGATTTTGCCTGTTTATTTCGTCCGTCAGCTGACCACTAGCAGACTGACTACGAGTCAGATCCGTGCTAATTCCCAGAGTGGGCAACAAAGCAGCTTGCGCCTCGCGTAGAGCCGCTCGATTGCGTTCTAGCTCCAATAGAGACACCTGTAAATCCCGATTATTCCGCCGTGCTAGCTCTAGAGCCTGTGCCAAAGTAATCGGCTGATTTCCCTGAAGTCTCACTTCCTCCGGTTTGGTGGGAAATTGCAGGGGATTTGAGCTAGGAATCAGGTTCTGTGGAATTTGCAGCGACCCTGACGGCGCAGGAGTTATGGTTCTCGGCACTGTGGAAGGTTGCACCGAACCCCCTGGCGCAGGAATTACGGTTTCTGGCACTGTGGGAGGTTGCACCGAACCCTCTGGTGCAGGAGTTACGGTTTCCGGTGCAGTGGGAGTTGGCGTCGATTCTGTCGGAATCGGGGTATTACTCTGAGCAATGCGGCCACCAGCATTTTGTTGTAAGCAGGTACTTGAAATCAGTAGCAAAGCAGCTGAGGAATCAGTTTTACTTTTCCCTAACTCCTGTGGACATCTTTGGGCTGACAACAGTTTTGCTGATCCTACACCTGTAGCTGAAGTTTGTAAAAATGTCTGCGACTGAGTAACAGTATTTATCTTTTGAACCACTGGCTGCTGTACAGAAGACAGGGGCAAAATTTCTTTTTGGACAGAAGAGGGTTTTGAAGTGTAGTTGGGAACTACTATGCTCTTTGATTCCTCAGATGCTA
>NZ_JAIVFR010000999.1 GCF_020829685.1 Nostoc sp. CHAB 5715
GGAGCTCGGCCACCAGGGTAATTCCTGCCCCGAGTTCTCCGGCCAGGCCAACTCCGGCAATAAGCCTTAAAACAGCGTATTGGGGAAGGGTTTGGACAAAGCCGTTGGCGATGTTGGACAGTGAGTACAGAATAATGGAGCCGAAAAGGACGGAAAGCCTGCCTTTTTTGTCACCCATAATGCCCCAGAATACCCCACCGATAAGGAGCCCGGCGAGTTGCATATTCAGAAGGAAAACGCCTTCTGAAAGCAGAAGCCCGTCAGGGACACCAAGCGACTTTAAACTGGGTACACGCACCACACTGAATAAAAACAAATCGTACATGGTGGTGTTAATGAGGATTGATATTTTACTCAGAGTTTACAAAAGAAAATTAATACGCGTTTTACCCTTAATACTCAGTTTGATACTGGTTTTGTTGGTCGGAAGCCGCACTGTAGCTGTACCAACAAAATCCACAGAGATATTATGGGATACCTACGGTGTGCCGCATATCTACGGTAAAGATGACCAGAGTGCATTTTATGCCTTTGGTTGGGCACAAATGCAAAGTCATGGAGATTTGCTTTTGCGTCTCTATGGTCAAGCACAGGGACGCGCGGCCGAATATTGGGGAGAGGAATACCTGGAGTCAGATCGTTGGGTACAGACTGTGGGAGTACCAGAACGCGCTCGCTCTTGGTACAAAGCACAAAGTCCAACTTTTCGTAGTTATCTTGATGCTTTTGCTAGTGGGATAAATGCTTATGCAAAACAAAATCCTAACTTAATTGATGATCAAGTTGAGGTGGTGCTACCAGTCAAGGCAGAAGATGTCATGGCTCACTTACATCGGGTACTCAATTTCACCTTTGTGGTCAATCCAGAGCAAGTATTAGGACTGAGCAAAGAAAAGTTGCAAGCAGGATCTAATGGTTGGGCGATCGAACCAACTCATTCTGCCAATGGAAACGCTATGTTATTAGCAAACCCACACCTACCTTGGTCAGATTTATTTTTGTGGTATGAAGCCCAAATCACCGCACCAGGGATTGATGCTTATGGGGCAACACTTGTAGGTATTCCCGTATTAGCGATCGCCTTTAACAACAACTTAGGTTGGACTCACACCGTTAACACCTATGATGGTTGGGATGTTTATGAACTCACACTGGCAGGTAATCGATACCGCTTTGATGACAAAGTTCGTAACTTTCAGACAAAAACCCTCTCCTTAAAGGTGAAGCAGAAAGATGGGTCTTTGCAAGAGCAACCATTAATAGTGAAAAGTTCCGTCCACGGCCCTGTGGTAGCCGAGAAAAATGGTAAAGCCGTGGCGCTCAAAGTCGCAGGTCTTGACCGACCAGGTGTACTCCAGCAGTGGTGGGATATGGCACGAGCAAAAAATCTTGCCCAGTTTGAAAAGACACTCCAGCGCTTACAATTGCCAATGTTTACGGTAATGTATGCGGATCGAGAAGGGCATATTATGCACCTATTCAATGGTCAAGTTCCAGTACGCTCTAAGGGTGATTTTGAATATTGGGAAGGCATAATCCCAGGAAATACATCTAAAACCTTGTGGACAAAAATTCATCCTTACAAAGATTTACCGCGCATAGTTGACCCGAAGAGTGGCTGGTTGCAAAATACAAATGACCCACCTTGGACAACTACATTTCCAGCCGCTATTAAAGCAGATAATTACCCGCCTTACATGGCACCTCGTTTCATGGATTTTCGCTCCCAACGTTCTGTAAGGATGTTGGCTGAGGATGACAAAATCTCTTTTGATGAAATGATTGCATACAAGCACTCTACTCGTATGGAACTGGCTGATCGGATTTTAGATGATTTAATTCCGGCTGCACGCAAATACGGTCAGGACTTAGGGCAAAAAGCAGCTAATGTCCTAGAAGCATGGGATCGGCAAGCCAATGCAGATAGTCGCGGAGCCGTACTATTTGCCTTTTGGGTACAACAGATGGATTTAGATAAGACGTTTAGTAAACCCTGGAATGAAAATTATCCACGCACCACACCCGACGGTTTAGCTAATCCTGAAAGTGCAGTTGCAACTCTGCAAGCAATCGCAGCAGAGGTAGAAAAGACTTATGGAACGCTTGATGTACCGTGGGGTCAGGTTTTTCGGGTACGGTTGGGTGATGTGGATTTATCTGCCAATGGTGGGGATGGCAGCCTGGGAATTTTTCGTGCGCTCGATTTTGCTCCCGGAGCAAACGGTCAGTTCCAAGCCGTTGCAGGTGATTCCTATGTGGCTGCAATTGAATTTTCCAACCCTGTACGGGCAATGGCACTCACCAGCTATGGTAATGCAACTCAACCCGGATCGCCCCACATTGGCGACCAATTACAGATGTTTGCCAACAAAAAGTTGCGGACTGTGTGGCGCGATCGCTCAGATATTCTTCCCCATCTAGAAGAACGTAAAATATTCTGAGGTTACAGCTATTTTCAGGTAAATAGACCACGCGGTAGGGGCATGGCGCAATGCTCATTGGTGTCAACTTAAGTAGGACTTATATCATGTCCGGCAAATTGCTTATGATATGTCATTGCGAGTGCAACGAAGTGGAGCGAAGCAATTCCCTTTGACTCTGCGATTACTTCACTCCGCTATCGCTGCGTTCGTAATGACAAG
>NZ_JAIVFR010000099.1 GCF_020829685.1 Nostoc sp. CHAB 5715
GTCTACTACTGTTTCTAAGATACAAGGTTGGGTTGAACTAAGTGAACAGAATATCTTTTGTTACTCTTGGGCTAAAACATTAATGCTAAACTAATCCGATTAATATTTGTTACATAGTCACCTTTAACCACCCAAAAATATCACCTACCGTCAACTGTAACCCCTGACAGAACTCTGGCACTGGTAAAACAGACTCATTTTCCTCAAAAGGTAAAGGTTGTTGTTTTGCAGGATAAGCAGCAATGAATCGCTCATCAGGGTCAATTAACCAACCCATTTGAGTTCCGTGATTGAGAGCGTGTAAGATTTTTTTTGTAACTTTTGTATGGCTTTGTTCGGGGGAGAGAATTTCAATTATCCAGTCGGGTACTGCGGCAAATGTATTGGCAATATCACCATTTTCGTCTACAGGAAGCCTTGCCCAAGAGAATACAGCAACATCGGGAACTATAGAACGCCCTCCAAAAGTGCAACGTAATTCTGGAAAAGCCCAACCCATTTTTTGCACTTTGACAACAGAATTGATTGTGGGACAGAGTTCTCCTTGAATAGTGCTATGTTTTCCTTGAGGCATAGGTTTTGGAATGATTTTACCGTCGATGTACTCGCAATACGGTTTAGTTTCTGGTAGTGCGAGAAACTCCTCTAAGCTCAATATTTTATTTGATGTTTGTATCATGATTATCTTTTTTTATATAGTTAAGTCCTAACTGGTGAAGTCTTAACTAAAAAGTATTTACCTTATTCAATACCTTCGCCAAATCAAAAAATGCCTCGATTCATAGGTTGGCTTGAGGCACGAAACCCAACAAATACGTTGGGTTTTGCTTCGCTCAACCCAACCTACAAAAAAATGGCGAAGGTATTGTTATTCTAAAATATTTTTCAATTTACCAATCTGCCGCCATCTAAATTATTTCATGTTTGCTTGCGGCTACAATACATAACTAAAAGTATAAATAATCCCATTCCTGCCAGATATTTAATTGCATCAGGTACGCTGGGATTAGGAGAAAAAAAACCTTCGATCGCACCAGCAATAATCAACATTGGTACAATCCCAAATACTAGCTGCACCGCTTGAGAACCGTAAAATTTCAGTGCATCCCCACGCCGATATTTACCAGGAAATAAGATTGCTCTTGCTAATAAAAATCCTGCACCCCCAGCAAAAAAGATGGCGGGTAATTCTAAGGAACCATGCGGAAATACAAACGCCCAAAAAGGATAAGCCAGATTATTTTGACCCACCAAAGTACCAACAGCACCAATCAATAAGCCATTAAAAATCATCAAATAGACTGTGTATAGCCCAGCCGTGATGCCACCGGCGACAGCCCCAAAAGACACGGACAGATTATTGATCATAATACTGCTGGATGCCAGAGGTTCAACGCCGACAATTGACCCCATCCATAATTTATGCTCATCTCGCACCTTGGTAATCAAACTTTCAGGTAGGATCAAAGTCATAAAGCTGGGGTTTTGCCAAGAATACCACCAAGCCACTAATGCCCCCAGTAAAAACAGCGCCGTTGCAGCAGCAATATATGCAAATGTTTTCTGAACTACAGATGGTAATCCCCAACGGTAAAATTCTAAGATTGCCTGCCATTCCTGTCGCCGCGAACCTTGGTAAATCTGCGTATAGGCACGAGTTGTTAAAGATTGTAAACTTTGTATCAAAGTATTGCCGATTTGCTGAGTGCGGGCACGGGCCAAATCTGCCGCTACTGAACGATACAAACTCGCTAACTCTCTAATTTCTGCTGCCCGTAGGGACTTTAACCCTTTTTTTTCTATCTGCCTTAATAGGGCATCCAAACGCTGCCAATTTGGTTCTCGTCGCGCAATCCAACGTTGAATATTCATGAATTTTGGGAACACTGAGTTGAACTTAGCTTAAGATAACCTCAAATTCATCTCCGTAGTTTCAAGGTAAATTTGCCATTATGTCTGAAAATTTTGGATCTCCCGGTCAGATACAACCACTAAGTGTTGGGAATGTAGTGAGTGCTGCCGTGCGATTGTATCGTTCTCATCTGAAGACTTATCTGAAACTGGCTGCGATCGCTCACTTGTGGATTTTAGTTCCGATTTATGGCTGGGCAAAATATGCAGCCATCTGTGGACTCATTTCACGCTTGGCTTTTGGAGAATTGATTTACCAACCTGAAAGTGTGCAAGCCGCCAGGAGCCATGTTAATCCGCGTCTGTGGTCATTTTTAAGAGTTGGTTTTCAGATAGCAATATCAATGCTTTTAATTTATTTTGGATTAGTGATCGTTGGTGGTATTGTGGGTGCCTTGCTGGGAGTTGTATTAGGAAGCATATTAGGTACTACAGGCGTTGTAGTCGCAACCACATTGGCAATAATTTTAATGGTAGGTATTGTGCTGTTGGGCCTAACCTGGTTCTACTCCCGTTGGATAGTAGCTGAGGTACCCTTAGCAGTTGAGGAAAATATTAATGGTAGCGAAAGTATCGCTAGAAGTTGGGAGTTAACTAAAGCCTCGGTACTTCGCATTGTGGGCATCGTTTTAGTTGCTTTTATCGTTACATTGCCGTTGCTATTTGTATTAAACTATATACCTAGCTTATTCTTAATAGGGCTTGAGCCAGGTTCTGCTATCTACTCAATTGTGTATTTGATTTCTTGGATTGGAAGCTTGATAGGTGGAGTTTTAGTCATGCCATTCTGGCAAGCACTAAAAGCTGTTTTATACTTAGACTTGCGGACTCGGCGTGAAGGTCTAGGTTTGCAATTAAGAGAACCTCCCTCGCAAGATTTTCGTTAACTTAACATCTTAATTCAACTCAATTAATTTTGAATTAGCTAAAATATGCGCTTTTTTAATCGCATCACATTCCAGACTCCAGAAAGTGTAGAGTTGGAATTCACTTTAGCGGGAATCGGTAATCGAGCTTTGGCGCTGCTGATTGACTATCACGTTTTGGCTGTGATTTGGGTGGGATTTTTCACAGTTTGGTCTATCGTTTCAGTCCAGTTAGGAGATTTTTGGGTAGATATTTTCGGCACCGCAGTGACTTTATGGTTGATAGCGATCGCATTCCTTGTCAGTTTTATTCTTTACGTAGGATACTTTATAATTTTTGAAACCTTATGGTTTGGGCAAACCCCTGGTAAACGGGTTGCTAAAATTCGCGTGGTTCGAGATGATGGTAGACTCATCGGGCTACAACAAGCAACCCTACGTGCCTTACTGCGACCCTTTGATGAAACTTTATTTATTGGCGCTTTTTTAATTATGTTGAGTCGTCGAGAAAAGCGTTTAGGTGATTTAGCGGCTGGCACAATTGTAATTCAAGCCCAAACACCCATTGCATCTGCGACATTGACAATTTCAGAACAGGCAAAAGGACTTCATGAACAGTTAATCGAAATTGCTGATTTATCGCAATTGATGCCAGATGATTTTGCTGTGATTCGTGAGTATTTACAGCGACGTGGTGCAATGTCGTTAAAGGCAAGAGCATCACTATCTCTAAAGCTAGCCGAGCAAGTTAAAGCTATTATTAATTTAGAAAACTTGCCAGAAGCTGTTACACCTGATGTATTTTTAGAAGCTGTTTATCTTGTTTATCAACAACCGGAATTTTAGGCTAGAGATTTTATTTAGAGCATTGGCAAACACACAGTTAACCAAATAACGGCATAGAGAAAGCAATTTTTGCTAATTATAGAGGTAAAAATGGAAACCACAACCAGAAAAGAAGCTCTAATTAAAGCTATTTATGAGCGATTAGAACAAGCTTATGAAGACACTTTAGAGGATGTTATAGAACTTTTAGACATTCGCAAAGCAGAAGACCAAGAGGATATTAAAGCTTTACATGAAGGACGGGAAGATATTAAGAAAAATGGCACTATTCCTTGGGAAGAAGTGAAACGAGAATTAGCCAGTGAATAAATATAAAATTGAATTCTCCAATGCTGCATCTAAACAATCTGCGACACGCACTTGCGTTCGTCGTTCCTCCTCTCTACGAGACGCACTCGCGTTCGCAATGACAATTATTTTCTCATTACAGCTATTTTCAGGTAAATAGACCACGCGGTAGGGGTAAAGCGCATTGCTCATTGGTGTCAACTTAACGTAAAAGCCATGTCCCGCAAGGAACTGAAGTTCCTTGCTAATAGCAAAAGTCATCTGAAGATGACTAAATATACCCAAAATCTTTAGTCTACTGAAGTAGACTAAAGCTTGTAGCCTTGAACTTCAGTTCAGGGCGGGTGAGGAAGCCAACAGTTAAGCCATTTCTAGCTTAAGTTGACACCAATGAGCATTGCGCTTTACCCCTACAACAGATGTGGTTCAAATACATGAAAACTGCTGTAATTTTAAGCTATTTAGAAAATTGCTTCATTTTCAGGAATACATAACTAATAATGAGTAGTCAGCAGTCACTGAGTGGAAACTACTGACTACTAACTACTAACTAATGACTTAAAAATCTAAAATCGGCCAGTCTGGTTCACGATAATAGCGTGTCATATTGTCAAACTTTCGCAATTCGACGCGATTAATCAAAAATTCTGGCAAATTTAACAGCCATTGTTCATTCAATTGAGAAAGCATCGTGCTGAAACTTGTGCGGTCTAAGTCAGATGAAACCTCCCCAAAATAGGCTAATGTAACATGTGCTGTGAAGTGATAATGCTGCTCAATACCCAAAGCAATTAACTTGGGATTTTGATAAATTGTTCGGCGAAATTTAATAATTTCCTCGTAACAACGTTGATCTTGGGGTACTAGACAAACGGCTACAGCTCTTGGCATCAGTATCAGTCCCAGCATTTGCCATTTAATCGGATAACTCTTGTTTGTCATCAATTGTTGATATTGCCGAAAGGTTTCGGCTAAACAAGAGTGTAACTCCTCGTCAAATTTGGGATTTTTTTCGCAGGCGTCAAGGTAAGCATTGTCCCAAATTAAATCCGCTAAAGTTATATGGAAGCTAGCAGGAGGTAGAGGCACAATCAAATCACGGCTTACAGGCAACTGCAAAAGTTCCTGTTGGTAAGTCTGTAATTTGGCATAGAAAGCAGAGTTTTGTGATTCTTCTTCTGCTGGCGGGGTAATTAGCGTATAGCCAGGAAAGGACGCTGCTTGTCTCAACCCAGAATGTGGCTGAAATTTAGAAGATTCCTGGATATGCTGAACTTGGGATCTGTAGGCTTCTGGCAGCGTTAGCCGTGCTAACCGATTTAAGTAAGTTTGATAGTTGTCGTCCAATCTTCATAGCCTCATGCTCTCACTTGATAGATTTTAGGGAAAATTACCTTGATTAACAGAATGATTTTAAAGTATTTAATTTTGGGAGTGGGGAGTGGGGAGTGGGGAGTTAGGAGTTAGGAGTTAGGAGTTATAAATATTAACTCTTCACCAATGCCCAATGCCCACTTGCCCTGAGCGAAGCTGAAGGGATGCCCAATCCCTCATTCCCCGATATACTACGAGGTTAGTCTATGCCAATTTATGTTTACTGGGGTGAGGATGATTTTGCTATGGAAAAGGCGATCGCTATGCTGCGCGATCGCGTCCTCGATCCCCAATGGATAAGTTTTAATTACACTTCATTCACCGCAGATCAAGCTGATGCGGCTATCCAAGGGTTAAATCAGGTCATGACACCCACTTTTGGCGCTGGTGGGCGCTTGGTATGGCTAATAAATACTACTCTTTGCCAACACTGTCCAGAGAATGTGTTAGCAGAACTGGCGCGATCGCTAAGAGTCATTCCCGAAAACTCATTTTTATTGCTCACCAGCCGCAACAAGCCCGATGAACGCCTCAAATCCACAAAATTGTTAAAACAATTTGCTACCGAATTCCGAGAATTTCCCCTCATTCCCCCTTGGAAAACCGAATTGCTGGTGCAATCTGTTAATCAAGCAGCTCAGACTGTGGGTGTAAAACTGACTGCCAATACTGCTCAGTTGTTGGCAGAATCTGTAGGAAATGATACACGCCTGCTCTACAATGAGTTAGAGAAACTGCGGCTATATGCTCAAGGTAGCAACAAGCCTTTAGACACAGATACTGTTACCAAATTAGTAAGAAATACTACCCAAAATAGTTTACAATTAGCGGCAGCAATCAGAACAGGAGATACACCTAAAGCTTTGACGACACTGGCAGATTTGAGCAATGCTTCCGAGCCGGGATTACGGATAGTTGCCACGCTGATTGGACAATTTCGCACATGGCTGTGGGTCAAGATTATGATAGAAAGTGGGGAGCGCAATCAACAAGCGATCGCTATTGCTGCTGATATCGGTAATCCTAAACGGATCTACTTTTTACAGCAAGAAATCAAGCTTCTTTCTGTACAACAGTTAATCTCTTGCCTACCCCTACTATTGGAATTAGAAGTGAGTCTCAAGCAAGGAGCATCAGAAATACCAACACTCCAGACTAAAGTCATCGAACTTTGTCAAGTATGCCGAGGGAATTGACAATCAAATATAAAAGCTTGATGTATTGAGCAGTTGCTGGAACTTCCAACTCCGAAAATAATTCAACGTTCTTATAATATCCCTGATGTAGTTTTGTGTCACACACTATATGAAAAAGATTTCTGATTTATTTTCCCGATCTAGCCGAAAGCGAATCCTTTCCCAATCATTCTTTTTCGGCGCGATCGCCACTGTAGGTGTAATTTCCAACGCTTTTTCCTTTAGTTTAAAAGCTTATAGTCAAACTCCATCACCAATAGTTAACAATACTGAAATTAACAGCTATGCTAAAGCTGTGCTAGCAATGGAGCCAGCCCGTCAAAATGCCTTTGAAGAAATTAAAAAACTTATTGGCAATGGAGAAATTCCCAAGATTGTTTGTAACGATTCTAACAGCATAAATGGTCTTCCAAAGAAGGCTCAAGATATCGCAATGAATTATTGTACCTACGCTCAAAAAGTTGTCGAAGAGAAGGGTTTGAGATTTGAGCAGTTCAACAAAATCACTATAGAACTACAAAGTAACGATATTTTAAAACGGCAGGTTTATAATACCTTATTACGCCTGCAAAAAAGTCCTGACTCTCCGTAGTTAAAAGAATTAATGGCTCTTTTGAATTCCCCACTCATTGAAGAAGAATTCTGCAAGCGAGAATTCTTCTTCAAGAAAGTGCTTCCATTCGAGAACCGCTATATTGAAGCCGCTTCTTTTAAATAGCGATCGCCCCAAAAGACAACAATTATTTATACTGAAATAAAAATATACATCTAAATATTTTTATATGCAGGTATTGACCTTGGAAAAAATTGGTATTTTGTATAAATTTTGATATTAGTAACAAAGAAAATGGGACATGGGGTAAAATTTAATCCCTATTCCCCATCAGGGCTATTTCGTTCTAAACATAAACCGCCCAGAACTAAAGTTCACAGGCTTTTAGCTTAAGTCCACTAAAGTGGACTAAAAGCCTTTCTTATACCCCATATTCCGCACTTCAAAATGTATTATCTCTATTTTCAAGAATTATTTCTAATAATGGTTAAGTTACTCAGGATTAATACTTAAAATAATTGGTACTTCGTGATGTTTATCTAATCATTGTTAACTAGATTTTGGAAATCTACGTGTATTACACGATGAAGTGCGGAATGTGGGTTATACCAATTCCCGAAAATCCTGATACATATAGATTTATCGTAAGGGCATGGCAATGCCATGCCCAAACAGCAGCGTATTTGTATCATTATTAAAGTGAAATGGTATTAGTCGTCTTTAGACGACTTTTGCTATTAGCCTCAGAATTTATTCTGAGGCGGGCTAGATGAGAATGAAATAGCCCTATTCCCCATTTTCTCTAAGTCCGTCCAGCAAGTCTGGCAACTACTGTAGCTAACTCAGCTGCCTCGATAGGTTTAGGTAAATGTAACTGATAACCTTCTTGTATAGCTCGCATCCGATCCTCTGCCCTGGTATAAGCTGTTAACGCTGCGGCGGGAATATTTCCCCCTAGTTCTGGTGGTTGCGATCGCACTTTGCGGATCAAAGAATAACCATCCTCATCGGGCATACCAATGTCGCTAACTAAAACATCTGGTTTCCACTGTGTAATTAGCTGCAATGCTTCTTTTACTGATGCTACAGCCTGAACTTCGGCTTGGTAGTGTTCGAGGATTGTGGTGATGAAGTCACGAGTATCGGCTTGGTCATCTACAACCAGCACGCGCACACCAAGGAGGGAAAGAGGGGTGGAGGGAGAGAGAGGTGCAGGGGCAATGGGATGGAGGGGTGGACTCTTCAGAAGTGGTAGTTTGACTGTAAACGTCGCCCCTTGTTCTTTACCTGGACTATTTGCGTAAACAGTACCGCCATGTAATTCTACTAAATTACGCGCGATCGCTAATCCTAGTCCTAATCCACCATAGGTTCTAGTGCTAGAGCTATCAGCTTGACGAAAGCGATCAAAAACGCAAGGAAGAAAATCAGCGCTGATACCAATACCTGTGTCAATTACTTGAATCTGGGCATATTTATCCGTTGTCTGTTGTTTTTCTTGGCCAGTGACTACAGACAATTGCACCTCTACCCGTCCTCCTCTGGGTGTGAATTTGATGGCATTGGATAGCAGATTCCAGATTATTTGCTGTAAGCGCTCGAAATCACCGGATACTAAGAATTGAGAATTTTCGCCCAACATGGTTTGGGATTGTGCTTCTCTTGATTCTAGATTTTCGTGATTGATTCCTAATCCCAAATCTGAATTTGGCGCGAAAGTGACCACGGGGAGTATCCCCGGTGGCGCATTTCGCGTTTCTTTTGAGGGAATAAAGGAAAATGTTAAATCGATTTCCTTAGATTGGGCGGCGAGGCTAACAGTCTCTAGGCTCGACTCAATCATTGGAAGCAAATTACAAGTACGGACATTAAGGCGTAACTTGCCTCTCATCATCCGTGATATATCCAGCAGGTCTTCAATTAGCTGGGTTTGTGCCTTAGCATTGCGTTCAATTGTCTCCGTAGCCCTAGCTATTAGGGTTTCATTAAGCTTACTTCGTTGCAGTAATTGCGCCCAGCCAAGGATGGCATTGAGGGGCGATCGCAATTCGTGGGATAATATTCCCAGAAACTCATCTTTCATGCGGTTAGCCTCTTGCAACTGCTCAGTTTGTTGTTGCAAAGAAGCAATTAAACTAGCTCGTTCCATTGCGATCGCTATTTGGTCGCATACTGCTTGCATCATCCCCTTTTGATTCTCGGTGAAGCTTAACAGAGTGCGGCTGCCAAAAGAAAGAGTACCCAACAAGCGTCCTTGGGCGATCAATGGGTATGCATAATAAGCAGTAATGCCTAAAAAGCGAATCAATTCTGTTTGCGCGTCAGTTGATTGCTGCACATTCTCTACAGCTATGGAATGGCGTTCTTGCGCTACAGTACCGCAAACCCCTTGACCTAATCGCAAGTACTCAATTTCCTTTGCCATTTCCTGGGAAATACCACTGTAAGACCTCAACCGCATTATTTGAGAGTTATCCTCAACCAAATAGTTTAAATAAACTTCTATTCCAATTTGCTCTCTTAGTTTTCGGTAGACGCTATCGATTAGTAGTACTGGTTCTTGGCTTGATAGTAAATCGTTGGCTGTGTCAAATAGTAAATTTAGCCTTTTGTAACCTAACGAGAGCGCTTTTTCTACCTGCTTGAGGTTGCTAATCTCTTGGAACACCAAGATACAGGTAGCTGGATGACCGTGCATTGCTGGCAAGGTATCAGCAAATACTAGTAGAGAACGCACACCGCCGGGAGTGTACCAGTCTACCTCC
Source organism: Nostoc sp. CHAB 5715 (assembly GCF_020829685.1). Lineage (GTDB taxonomy): Bacteria > Cyanobacteriota > Cyanobacteriia > Cyanobacteriales > Nostocaceae > Nostoc. The sequence continues at coordinate 9,800 of NZ_JAIVFR010000099.1, forward strand.
AATCCATTCAGGCGTTCGCCAAGGGCAACCCGCACTCCTGGCATTTGTTCATTGGGAATGCGATCGCCAGCTGCATCTGTATAATGGTAGACTGTATGATACTCTGCGGCTGGTACACCTTTGGGAAATTCCCCCCCAGCTAATTCGTTAGCAGAGCGATTGGCAAAAGTTACCCGCGCCGTTCCTGGTTCAATAAACAGCAACGGTCTTGGCATCAGATTTAACACATCCTCTAGCCATTTTTGCTGATTTAAGAGTACTTCCTCTGCCTGTTTGCGCTCCGTAATATCTAAAAATGCACCAACGCTTCCTCTGGTTTTACCCTCTTCGTCAAACAAGGGTGCAATGTACTCCAACAGGTTGACAATTTTTCCATTTTCATGGATAATATCAAGCTCACAATCTAGAACTTCAACACCATGAGCAGCAGAGTACTGCATTGGGAGTTCATCTGCTGACAATTCCCTTCCCTCGCGGTAGACTTTAAAGCTTGTCGGTTTTTCGTCCAAGGGAGCACTGAGGGAGGCATTTGTATCTGACGATATTCCCAACTGCTTGGCAAAAGCAGGGTTGACCTTGATATTTTGGCATTCTGGATCTTCGGCAATGCCAATTCCAATAGGAATTACCTCCAACAGAGTTTGTAACTCAGTAATGCGGCGCTGTAAATCCTTGTTTAGTTGTAGAATTTGTTCCTTAGCTAGTTTTTGTTCGCTGATGTTGCGAGTCACAGTTGCTAAGGCAATTGGCTGACCTGTCTTGTTGTCTGTAACAGTGAAGATATTGTAATCAATTGGTATCGGTTGACCTGTTTGGAGGTGGCGAAAGCAGAATTCTCCCTGCCAGCGCCCTTGTAGTAGCACAGTCGGCAGTATATATTGTTGAAAATAGGCTTTGTCTTTGGGCATGAAGTAATCTAATACTGGCTTTTGCCTGACTTCATCAAGGCTGGAAAGCCCTACCAGCTTTTGACCTGCATCATTTATGTAGAGTAATTGACCCTCAAGGGTAGCGATGCCGATAAAGTCAGAGCTATTTTCTACCAGCGATACTAATTTTTGTTGCTCTGCTTCTGCTTGCTTGCGTTCGCGTAGCGCAGCTTGCTGTTCGCTCAAGTCGAGGATAAATGCTACTGCCTCGTCGCGGTTTTCTCCTAGCAGCACGTAACCAACTAAAACCGGGATACGGCTACCATCCTTGCGAATATATTCTTTCTCGTAAGGCGTACAAGCAGCGTTGGTGCTTCCCTTTGCTTCCGCGACACCTCGCTCATCCAAGTATAAATACTCTGGTGGTGTGATATTGTGCCAACTTAACCTACCTGCTAACAAATCCTCCTGCGTGTAACCAATCATCCTCAAGAATTCGTCGTTTGCCTGTTGGATACCGCCATAAACATCGCCCAACAGAATGCCAATGACGTTAGAATCTACAAAACTTCCCAGTTTAGCTTCGTAGGTTCTGAGTGTTTCCTGGGTAAGATCGCGTTGATGGCTGAAGTGTTCAATAACCCTGGCACTTTCCCAAATCAAAATAGTAAAAATCACAATCAGGACGATCGCAAATACCGATACTGCAAAAGCCGGATCGTATTGTCCTGCCCGTTGACCTTCAACAATTACCCACCCCAATATAGAAGGTACTGCGATCGCGGCAATTAATAAACGACGAATTCTTGAGGATGA
>NZ_JAIVFR010000009.1 GCF_020829685.1 Nostoc sp. CHAB 5715
TGGTGCAGCTGTTACCTGCGATAAGAAGGGTAATGGTACTGTGAGTGCTATGTATAGACTCAGCAGCGTTATCCGAATCAAAGGAGACAGACGAAAAACAAAAGTTGAAATATTGGCTGAGTTTGCTCTCACGGCTCAATTACAATGCTTTTCTTCATTGTAGGGTAGGTCTATGTTCTACCTCGCCTGCCGTATATAAGCTATGCCACTTTAATAATTCGTAATTCGTAATTCTTTAGGGTAAATACTTTTGTACTACAATCCAACCAGTAAGGGATACCCAGGCAAATCCTATAAAAAGAATAATATTTACGCCGATGTGTAAGGGTCTAGCCCAAGGTCGTCTGGCACTAATTTGCGTCGCACTGAAAGCAGATAGTAAAACTAATGCTACTACTATCAATCCAGCAACTAAATGTGATGAGTGACCCAAAGAACCAAAGTGACCGAGAGTGCCAACAATGCCGATCGCTAGCAGTAGTAGTACTAAACTTACCATGCTGATGCCCATTGTATAGTGGAGCGATCGCACCGTCCTATTCCCGCCCAGAAATTGAGTAATAAAAGGAAATTGCTGCGAAGTTCTCGCCCGAAACATCCAAACGCCCGTAACTGCTAACATCAGATATGCCAGCAGGGACAACCCCATCGACCAGGCGGCTATTTTCCACAACCAAAGAAATGAAGGCAGATTCATAAGATTGATTGTAAATGAGATGGGGGAGCAGGGGGAGATGGGGAAGATGAGGGAGCAGGGGGAGCAGGGGGGAGCAGGGGAGAAGAATTTTCCCCTCTGCCCCCTGCCCCCCGCCCCTCTGCCTCTTTTCAATGCCCCATGCCCAATAAATAATAAACAAAAAGGGTTGCTGAATTAGCAACCCTTAAATTTAGTAAATTTTTTTTTAATCAACCGATGCTAAACCAACGATTTGTAAGGGTTTTGTAGTATCTCCGATTTTTGTATTAATTTGCTGCACCATTGGTTTGATATTAAAAGGGTCTTTTCCATCTGATGAGTCTGTATCAAACTCATAAACGCTGGGTTCGTCGAGCATCAGGCGATCGCACGGAATTTTATCGGATAAAATTGCACTTGCCATCATCCCTGTATGAATCTCCACTTGACCTTTTCGCGGAGCTTCAAACACTAAACGTGGTCCAGGAAAAACAACCCTTTCAAAGTACCAGTTGGGAATATTTGAGATGCGAGCTACCTGTATTTTGCTCGTGGCATTAATGTAGCAGCAGAGAATCTTTCCCGATTGCTCAGGTGGTAGAGGATCTAATATTTGAGCCATAACTGCTGAGGAGCTTTACGCCACAATTTTACATTACACTACCCAAGCGTAACATTGCCTGATCCCCAGTTGCTGTAGCTGCGACTACCAACTGAACTCTTTCTAGATTTTTTTTACCTATTCTTACCTAATAAATGGTAGGTTATAAAAATTTTGTAAATATTTATGCCTTGTTTGCAATTTTACACTATGCGAACATCTTTGAGTTTTTAATCTCTGGCAAAAAAAGCTTTAACTTCTTTAGGGCAGATAATTACAGGGTAGGTATGGCGAAGATCCCCTTAGCTTTAGCCTAGTTCAGAAGTGTATTTTTGTATTTCATCTATCCCAGGATTAAAAGCCTGGGATCATCGCTTAATGAATGAACTCGATGTTATCGTAAAGCTATATGAAAAATGCCTTCATAAAGCCTCTGTTGATGCCATGCGTTTGGTATGGAAAGCAATTTTATTGATTTTTACATCTGTGAACACAAGTTTCACGCATATCAATAATTTGCTTCAATGTCAAGCAAGATTGTCAGAGATTAAAAGCAGCCAAAACAAAAACACCTTTTAAAACTGGAATTTATCTCGCTTTCCCCAAAGATTGGCAAGATGGAAGTCAAAACACCCATGATGGAAAATCGAATTCTTTACGTTCGCCTTCCTTGTAACCCTATCTTTCCCATTGGGGTTGTCTACCTGAGCGATCACGTCCACAAACAGTTTCCTGATATTGAACAGCGTATTTTTGATTTGGGAACAGTGCCACCTTTAGACTACAGTTCTGCTCTGGATCGCTGTATCGATGAATTTAAACCGACACTGCTAATATTTTCATGGCGGGATATTCAAATTTATGCCCCAGTTGGTGGACGCGGTGGGAACCCACTACAAAACGCCTTTGAATTTTACTACGCGAAGAATCCTCTATTGAAACTACGTGGGGGATTAGGCGGTTTACGAATCTTCATCGCTTACTATGTAGAGTTGTGGCGGAATCAGGGCTTAATCAAACGCGGTTTAAAGCGTGCCCAAAAATATAATTCTAATGCCCGTGTAGTTGTCGGTGGTGGTGCAGTTAGTGTATTTTATGAACAGTTGGGTAAAAGCTTACCCCAAGGGACAATTATTTCTGTGGGTGAAGGGGAAACCCTGCTGGAAAAACTTTTAAGTGGTAGAGATTTTCGAGATGAACGCTGTTACGTTGCAAGAGAAACTCAACCACGGAAACGGCTAATTCACGAACAACCCACTCCACTAGAAAAAACAGCTTGTAACTACGACTATATCGAAAGCATTTGGCCGGAATTTAACTATTACCTGCAAGAGCAAGATTTTTATATAGGTGTACAAACTAAGCGTGGTTGTCCTCACAACTGCTGCTATTGCGTCTACACTGTCGTCGAAGGGAAACAAGTCCGCATCAACCCAGCAGATGAAGTAGTTACTGAGATGCGCCAATTATACGATCGCGGCATTCGCAACTTCTGGTTTACCGATGCCCAATTCATCCCAGCCAGAAAATTTATCGACGATGCCATAGAACTCTTGCAAAAAATCGTCGATTCTGGTATGACAGACATCCATTGGGCAGCTTACATTCGAGCCGACAATTTGACACCACAATTATGCGACTTGATGGCGAAAACCGGGATGAACTACTTTGAAATCGGGATTACCAGTGGTTCTCAAGAACTCGTGCGGAAAATGCGAATGGGGTATAACCTGCGAACCGTTTTGCAAAACTGCCGCGATTTAAAAGCAGCTGGTTTCAACGATTTAGTTTCCGTCAACTACTCCTTTAACGTCATTGATGAACGTCCCGAAACCATCCGCCAAACCATCGCTTACCACCGCGAACTAGAACGAATTTTTGGTGCTGATAAAGTCGAACCTGCCATTTTCTTTATTGGATTGCAACCCCATACCCATTTAGAAGAATACGCTTTCAAAGAAGGCATCCTCAAACCAGGATACGATCCAATGAGCTTGATGCCGTGGACAGCCAAAAAACTTCTCTGGAATCCCGAACCTCTGGGTTCATTCTTCGGCGAAGTCTGCTTACAAGCTTGGCAACAAAACCCTAACGATTTCGGACGCGAAGTCATGAAAATTTTGGAAGAAAAACTAGGTTGTGCCGACTTAGAAGCAGCACTTACTGCACCAATAGAGACAAAAGACAAACAGTTAGCAGCTGTTTGATAAAATTCTCATAATCAGACAAAAACAAATTTCATCTCCTTTAGGACTTACGCAAAAACTCTCTCAAACTCTTATTACTTCGTGTCCTTTGCGTCTTCTCTACGAGACGCGAAGCGCGAACGCGGTACCCTTCGGGAAGCCCTCCGGGTTCAGCAGTCGCTCATGGGGGAAACCCCCAAGACCGCGCTGCTTCACCACTTCGTGTTTACGTTTTTTCCTAATTTTGCGTAAGTCCTATCCTTCTCTCACGCCTACCCCCTACCCCGATCACTCCCCTTTTGCGGTTATTTTCACCCAATCCCATGTTAGAAGGTTCAATCCTACAAAAGCTAGAAACAGCCCATCGCCACACCACCAGGCCAATTCGATTCGGTGTTTACTACAAAAATACCTTAGTTGCCCTGTGCCATGCTCTAGAAGACCATATCTTAACCGACGACGGTACACCCCTAGTAATCACAGCCTTCCAACAGGGTAAATGGTATCTACAAGAAGCCGGGCGATATGCAGATATCGCCCAGCGCAGCAGCCAAATTGTCATTATGGCTGCCTCTGAATCTGGCTTTGCTGAACATCCCACCAGCCTTTTACCCAATGTAGACTTAGTGGCATTAGATTCAGTCGATCCAGTAGCTCAGGAGTGGCACTTAATTATTTTATCGCCTAAATACACAGCAATGGTAATTTGTCAAGAATTATCAGAGGCTGATTATGGCAGCACTGGAGTACCGACATCAGACTTAGAGCGCAAATTCTATGGCTTGTGGACATTTGAGCCAGAGTTAGTGCAAGAGACAGCAGAAATAGCGATCGCTCACATCAGAAAATACAACCCAGAACTGGCGAAAAAACTCACAGCCGATAAACAACAAATTGTACCATCAATGGACAGATCCGAAAATTTAGGTGCAGTTGTTTCCCGTGTAGTAGATTACCTCCAGACTGGGCAAGATAATTTATCCATCCCCACAGCGCTTGGGCAACAAACCCTAGATCGCAACTTGGTTTCTAACGAAATCCAAGCCTTTTTGCGAATGGCGCAACTGATGGATATAGCAGATGTCAACAATCCAATGGCAGCTGCGGAAGTGGTTGTACTTGCTGAAGCGATCGCCCAGCTTTTGGATCTTCCCGCATGGCAGATTAAAAGGTTACGGCTAGCGGCTTTGTTGCATCGCATAGATCCGTTACAAAATGCAGAAAGTGTCCTGAATTCTGGTAGTATACCGACACGCTACCAAGAAGATGCACCCAGTTGTCCTTTAATACCAGGGGCGCAAGTATTGCGAACAATGCCACGACTGCGAGCCGTTGCCCAAATTATCACTCACCAAACCGAGTGGTGGAATGGCGCAGGGGAACCAGCAGGTTTAGCTGGAGATGAAATTCCCCTAGAGTCAAGGATTTTGGCATTATTGGCAGACTTTCAGTGGCGAGTCAATCAGCAAAAATCGTCAAATCAAAGCCGGGAACAGATATTTACTCAAGCTTTAGATGAGTGCAAACAGCAACAATCTAGCCACTTTGACCCTAAACTTGTGGATACCCTAGCTTTGTTAGTTATGGGTTTACAACAGGGACTCGACTTACCCTTGATGACACCCAAAGTCAGCGCCGGGATCTGGATACTTGATTCTCAATGGGATAGCCAAAGCAAGATAAGTGAGGAGATTGGTAGTTACTTTACATGAATATTGAAGCCATTAAATTAGGAAAACTTAAACAACTTCCAGGGGCAAATTTAGAAGACGAGGAACTCTCTCGACTGGATTTAAGCCGGATTAATCTTGCTGGTGCTACCCTTGTCGGCACTAATTTCGCTGCTTCCAAACTCGAAGGTGGGCATTTGGAGGGAGCAAATTTGATGGGAGCCAACCTCCAAGAAACTGACTTACGGGCAAATTTGATGGGAGCAAACCTGATGCAAGCAGATTTAACAGGCGCTGACTTGCGGGGTAGTAATTTGCGCGGCGCTAACTTGATGGGAGCAAGACTCAGTGATGTGTCATTGGTGGGTGCTTTCTTGAGTGGTGCTAATTTAATGAATGTAAACTTGCAAGGTGTGGATTTACGGGGTGCTGACTTGCGCGGTGCAAACCTGACAGGGGCAAATCTCAAAGGTGCAGACTTGAGTCGCGCCGATTTGCAAGGGGCATTGTTGAGTGAAGCCAATCTTGAAGAAGCTGACTTGCGGGGGGCGAATTTGGCAGGAGCGAATTTTTCAGGGGCGAATTTACTCTGTGCAGAGTTAGAAGGTGCAAATTTGAGCGGCGTTAATTTGGATAAAGCGTGTTTGGTGGGTACAGTTGTGGAGGCTGCATTTTGAATAGGGGTTAATTTATACAAACTGCGATAACCCTTCATCTATATCAGGAAAGTTTTCTGTAATGTCTTCCAAAGTGGCAAGCAGTGAAAGTAGAGAACCGGAAGAAATGGGTTCAATGATTAATCGATTACCTTCTTTGCGTAACAAAACTTCTGTGCTGAATAGAGCAAATTCATCAGGAATGGTTAGGACTTGACGTTGGCCATCCCGTAAGAGGTAAACATGGCATGAGTTTGGCATCAAGCAATCTCCTTAAAGTCATAATTATTTCGCCGCAGTGTGTTGCTTTACAATATCATGTCAATTACTTAAGATTTTACTATCTGTTAGTGCTTGCAGTTTCAGCAGGTGAAAATTTGTGAGCCGAACTGTACCTAGTCGCAGTCCTTATTAACGAATCAAAGCATGACCCATGAAAGCCAATCAAACAACTCAGATGAAGAAGAGTTTGACCCGGTAACAGATCCAAGGGATTGGTCGGCAGCAGAAACAGAGTTAGCCTGTTTTGCGCTTGCCAGAAGCAAGGGTAAACGGTTGGTTAAAATCATCAACACCAAAAAACCACCTATGCCGATTATTTGTATTTTTGAGGACTACCCAGAATGACACCCGTCGCCGCACAAGTCTCAATCACCGCAATTATTCCCATGTTAACCGTGATCGCAAATCGGCAATGGGAACAGTTCAAAGAACTGGAGGCAAATTTTGTATCCCAGTATGGAGTAGAGGTATGGCAAGAGGTTTTTAATTTCCGTCTCAAGCCAGCACTGGATATAGATTCTGACAGATGGTTACTGATTCAGTGGTGTGGTGAAGGAATTATCTCAGTCAAAAATGTGGCGTAGGTGCGATCGCGTAAGGTGAATTATGGTGATCGTTTTTATTCCAATCCGAAGGTCACTGCTTCACCGTTTTGCAGTATTCTTAGCTATTGTTAAAATTTTTGCAGATGAAGCAGGTGAAAATTTGTGAGTCTACAAGAAGTTATCAGACTAGCAAAGCAGCTTTCAACTATGGACAAAGTTCGTTTGATCCAGCAAATTGCTCCTGATATAGAACGCGAGTTAACAGATAAAGTGTCTACCCTTCCTTACCAATCCTTATGGGGACTCTGTGTTGATTTAGGAAACGCACCTTTCACAGAGGAAATTGATCTAGCCCGTAGTGAAGAATGGGCTAGCTTTCCACGGGAGGATATTTGATGCTACGTGCTGTATTATCAATATATTCTTGTGGGAAAATTTGCCTTCCTAATACCAACGCTTCTTGCCTTTCCTCATCTGTCATATAATCATCTCCTTTGAGTCCCCTTGGGGTGCGTCGAGGATTTCCTCCTGCATCTAAATATCGCTGACGTGCGATCGCAAATAGTTCCAATATTCTTTGCGCTTGCTGCTGTTTAATGGTATTAGATTGCTTCATCGTTTTATTCCCATCCGAAGGTCACTACTTCGCCGTTTCGTAATATCGTTGCCAAGGGTAAAACAGTGCTAGGAGTTTGAATATGCCAATACCCTGTGTCTTCATCATATAATCTCCAAACAAGTAAATTTAGAGCTTCTAGAGCATTTATTACTAAGTATTGCTCTTCTGTGGGTTCCACAAATGGTGAGTGTGTATGTAAGCCAGTGCTTATCTTATCAAAGAGGCGATCGCTCAGTTCGCCCTCGTATCCACAAAGCTAGTACACTCATTAACAACACCCCCATCACTCCTTGTAAGGGATTATTATTCACCCCAGTTACCCAATCAGGAACTTCACCAGAATATTTTACTAATTTACCCACATTAATAATGTAATAGCCCCATACGAAACCACCATGCAAACCAATTGGTAAACCCAAGCGTCCCCTGCGCCAACGCTTTCCCCATACTTGCGTTAACCCCAGCAGTACTAAAGTTGGAAATTGCGGCAGTGTATGAATAATTGCCTCCAATGGTTTAATAAAGTGCAATGTCGCAAAGGCAGTTGCATCTGTCCACAGTGCCACACGCGGACTGTAATCTTGTTGTAATTCATCTAGCAACCAGCCTCGGAATAACAATTCCTCAGCAAAACCGATGCCCAAGCCAACAAGTAAACCCTCTAAAATTACTTTTAGCAAAAAAACTTTCGGTTGTTGCCACACCAACCAACCTAATAAACTTTCTACTCCAAAAAGTATCAGAATATTAATTATCCCCAGAGCCAACCCACGCAGCAAATCCACACCGTTTTGCCGCGTGAATTCTAAGCCATAATGCCGCAGAATTTGAGGCTGCTGGTAGACATATTTGCCCCATAGTCTCAAGATAAAAATAAAAACTGCATATAACAATACCAATGTCAATATACTTTCTAAGTTTGAATCATGTACTAGAAAGTATATTGGTGCAGCCAATGGCAACCATAGCAGCAATAAAGTCAAAATAAAAGAACCCAGCCTAATAGGGGCAGGGTGTTCAGCTAAACGGACAAGGTTTTTTTTCATACCAATGTAAGTCACCAGCCAATACTCTAAATTTCAACTAATGACCAATGACCAATAACTAATGACTATTCATCAGGTTCAATGGTGCTACTTAAACCGTGACTTTTCAATGTTTCGCAATAGAACTCAGCGTGTTCCAGAGCGCAAGTAATAACTAAAGCTAGCCCATTAGTATGGGCTTCCATCATGATGCTCACAGCCTGGGGTTGGGTAAGGCTTGGCACAGTGGCTATGAGTGACTGTACAACATGCTCCATCGAGTTGTAGTCGTCGTTATGGAGCAAAACGCGATACCGAGGCGCGAGCTTGCGGGATGTGGAACGCTTTTCAATAGTTTCAACTGACACGGCTCTCTGCTCTTTTCTCGTTAATTCACTACAACAAAGTTTCTGTCTTGCGATCGCTTAACAGTTATTTACCTATTCTATAGTATTTCTGTTCAGATACTATGCTAGGAAAACCCTTTGCTGCCAAGGATTGGTCGTATTAGTTTTGCGTAGGCACTTGTGAGGCATATCTCTTAAGACATGGTTGCCGTGAGAGTGCTACCCTAATGTTACAGAAGTTCCTTTAAAAGTAGCGCATTCTCACTTTTAAATTAAACAAGTTACAAAACAATCGTTGTCGCTGCCCAAACTGCATAATGATGAACATTAGCCTAAATTTTCTTCAACCAGGACAAATTGTGTCTTTAAAGCATGGAGACAGGAATCTGTATGCAGAAGTCATTCAATTCGTAGTTTCCCGCCAGTTGTGCTGGGTACGTCCTTTATTAATGGTTACTTTCATTCAAGAATCGCCGCTAATTACCGATTTGCGAGATGCGTCTGACTTGCTTTGGCCTGCCAATTTATTTCGGCCAACATTAGACACAGAAGTAATTACCTTCTTGAGCCAAGTTTTAGCAAAAGAACCAAAAACTGAACCTGACTCAGCCGCCAAGCAGCAACTCAATCAGTTTATTCACCAACTTTGGCAAGCATACCAATAGGGCATTAGTCATTAGTCAGGAGTTAGAAATTATTATTCTCACCCTGCTTCCCCTGCTCCCTCATCGTTCCGTTACAAAACTTAATTACGAATTACGAATTAGGTTGCCAAGCGTTGCCGAGGTACGAATCACGAATTATTCTAATATCCCAAGTTAGGAACCAACTGAATTCTACCAGCATCCATCTCTGCCATTAATAATTCCAGAGCTTCGTAGTCAACGTCAGAAATGTAACCCAGTTGCGTCAATTCTAAGTTAATTTCATTTTCTATCTCAGGAGTTAATTTTTTAATGTCAAGAGCCTTTTCTACTAATTTACGAATAGCGTACTTAGTTCTCATAAATAATAACCCAAGTTTATATAATGCTAATTATTCCAGATTTATCTAAGCATAAATAGTGGTCTAATAGTCATATAGATCACATTTTAATTAGTTAAATAAATAATTCGCTATGAGGATGTCGTATGCCATCAGCAACGCTAAAGTGAGGAATTTAACTTACCGTTAAGACTTGGCTAAATTAGCTTTAGCTATAGACTAAGCAAGTTTTCTCGGCATACTTACTGATGATTTGTCGTTTCTACGGTTGTCTATAGTTGATTGTTTTTGAACTAGCATAAAAAAAAAGTATATATAATCACATTTTAACCTGGAATTATGACAATCTTTAAACAGAGATACTAAAGCAATAAAGATTCAGCAAAGAGAACTAAGACATATGGTCGATGCAACAAAATAGAGTTTATGTTCAAATAACTCTTAGCTTGACGCTTTAATAATTCTCAATAGGATGTAACTATGCAGGCAGTGCTTAACTATCCGAAGATTGCAGTTATTCGCCCCCAAGGCTTTTTGAATGCTACAAACGCCTTGGAATTTGAACGAGATATGACCACAGCGTTAGCACAAAATGGTATTTCCATCTTGGTAGTAGACCTCGCAGCAGTAGAATCGTTAGACAGCGCGGGGTTGATGGCATTGTTATCTATACACAAGCTGGCTCTTAGTTTAGGAAGGGGTTTCCGACTTTGTGCTGTTGCTCCGTCAATTAGAATTATTTTTGAATTAACGCAGCTCGATAGGGTGTTTGAAATATGGGATGGTAAAGTTGAGTCGGCTGCAACATAACTTTATATAAAAGCAACAAGTTTCAGGTATGAAGTGGACTTTATGTAAAGGAGTTATAAGTTGCAACGGTAAACTCTGTTAGAAGACCTAATTCAATGCTAAGGTTGGATTTGAGTAGCTGTAATTAAGGTAGCTAGAAGATAGCACAGTGGCTGTTGCAGTTGAAAAATTAATAACATCGGATATTTTAAAACCAGGACGTTACCTGGGTAATGAGCGTTTAGCAGTACACAAAGCTTGGGATACGGCAGCAATACGCTGGGTATTAACTTATCCAGAAGTATATGAAGTCGGTGCATCCAATTTAGGGCACATCATTCTCTATAACATCCTGAATGCCCAACCGCGTCAATTGTGCGATCGCGCCTACCTCCCAGGAAAAGACCTGGCAGCCAAACTACGCGAAACTAATACGCCATTGTTTGCGGTAGAGTCAAAGCGATCGCTCACAGAATTCGACATTTTAGGCTTTAGCCTCAGTTACGAACTGGGTGCAACTAATATCCTAGAAATGTTGGATCTGGCTAGAATTCCCTTGACGTGGCGAGAACGGCAAAAACCTGGCGTTGCAGGGGGAGAATTTCCGAATCTCCAATCCCAGTTTCCATTGATTTTTGCTGGTGGGCAAACAGCAACATCTAATCCTGAGCCTTATGCCGACTTCTTCGACTTTATCGCCCTTGGAGATGGAGAAGAACTGCTGCCAGAAATTGGCTTGGTATTGGAAGAAGGCAAACAAGCAGGATTGAGTAGGGAACATCTGTTACTGGACTTAGCACAAATACCAGGTGTATATGTCCCTCAGTTTTACGACATGGCAGAGGATGGCTCAGTTCATCCTCGTCGCCCAGACCTACCAAAACGAATTTTGCGACGGGTTGCAACTCCCATACCCGCGTATTCCATTGGGTTAGTTCCCTACGTGGAAACGGTGCATGACCGCCTGACCATTGAGATTAGGCGTGGTTGCACTCGTGGTTGTCGCTTCTGTCAACCAGGAATGCTAACTCGACCAGCACGGGATGTAGAACCCGATCAGGTTGTAGAAGCAATTGAACAAGGGATGCGGGCAACTGGTTACAATGAGTTTTCTCTATTATCTCTGAGTTGTTCTGATTATTTGTCCCTACCAGCAGTGGGGATGGAAATCAAAAATCGCTTAAAAAATGAAAACATTTCTCTAACTCTACCAAGCCAACGAGTAGACAGATTTGATGAGAATATTGCCAATATCCTTGGAGGAACGCGGCAAAGTGGACTGACTTTTGCTCCAGAAGCTGGAACTCAGCGGATGCGAGACATCGTAAATAAGGGTTTGACGAATGAAGAATTGTTGCGGGGGGTGAAAACCGCTTGGGAGCAAGGCTGGGATAAAATAAAGTTGTATTTTATGATTGGCTTGCCAGGTGAGACGGATGCTGATGTTTTGGGCATTGCCGAAACAGTAAGCTGGCTACAAAGAGAATGTCGGGGCAAGGGCAGAAAACCCCTAAACTTTAATCTGACGATTTCTAACTTTACGCCCAAGCCCCATACACCATTCCAATGGCACTCAGTTTCTACCACCGAATTTAAACGCAAACAAAACCTGTTGCGGCAAGAATTCCGCCGAATAAAGGCAGTGAAGGTAAATTTTACCGATGTTCGCATTTCGGCAATGGAAGATTTTGTGGGACGAGGCGATCGCAATTTGGGCAAAGTAGTCCGGCGTGCTTGGGAATTAGGTGCAGGTATGGATTCCTGGTATGAAAATTTAGATCAGGCTTTTAGTGCTTGGGGGTCTGCGATCGCTCAAGCCGATCTAGATTGGAAATACCGCCAAGTAGAAAACGGCGAATGGAATTTGTTTCATGCACAAGATCAGACCAGATCGAAAGACGCAGAAAATACCCCACAGACGCGATTAATCGCGTCTCTCCCCAGTACAGACGCGATTAATCGCGTCTCTACCCACTCCCTTGATACTCCCCTCCCTTGGGATCATATTGATACCGGAATTGACAAAAAGTGGCTCAAAGAAGACTTGCAACGCGCCTTAGAAGCTGCAATTGTACCCGATTGCTCTTTTGAAGGTTGTTCTCACTGTGGCGTATGTGGAACCGACTTTGGCCATAACATTGTGATTGAATCACCTGCTATCCCAAACTTCGCTGGCGAGTTTGTCCCCAACACAACTAAGGTACAAAGACTGCGAGTTTGGTTTGGGAAACAGGGTAATATGGCTTTAGTAAGCCACCTAGATTTAATCCGTCTGTTTGACCGAGTTGTGCGGCGAGCAGGCTTACCAATCGCTTTCACTGGTGGATTTCACCCAATGCCGCGAATTTCTGTAGCAACTGCTTTGGCTTTAGGGGCTACTAGTAGTGGTGAAATTGCGGATTTTGAATTAACTGTACCAGTGTCAGTTGATGCTTTTCGAGAAGAATTGGTTCGGGAAATGCCCACAGACATACCTATATATAATGTGGAGCAGATAGATTTAAAAACTCCAGCAGCTACCCAACTGCTAGAAACCGCAGAATATTTAATTACCGTAGCAGCATTTGAAGAAGTAACACCTATACAATGGCAAGAATGGATTGATACCATCAAAGCAAAAGACGAACTGTGGTACGAGCATACAACAAAGTCAGGCAAGAGCCAGTTAATAAATCTGCGCGATCGCTTATTTGAACTGGAATTAGTAGAAAACTACAAAAGTATTGCAGAATCTATATCTGTTATCCGTTATGTAGGTAGCTATCGCCAAGATGGTTTTCTATTGCGTCCTGAACAAATCCTGTTTATGCTAGGAATGGTGGCTAGTGGAGAATTCCAACTCCTGCACATCCACCGCAATCGGCTAATTTTAGGGATATAATCCCTGTAGGGCAGCTTGCTAGTAGTTGTCCTAACGTGGCTATATCGTTGGAATTGATTTTTAGCAAGGTTGCGTTAGAATGGGGTGAAGAGAAATTTTCTGGCGCTGCATTGAATTAACTGGTTCACTACCCTGGTGTTCAGGGGGCGAAAGCAAAGATATTAGAGTGCAACTTCTAGGATTTTATCCCAGACAAACTGAGGCAGATTAAAGAACACACGCTCTCTCTATAGCTACCTTGTGAATCAGTAACTAACAGCAGGCTCTTAGATTCTCTAAATCCATGCTTTTTAAACAGCTGCTGAATGTTTAATCCCCAGTAGTGCCAAAGAGCTAGTGAGCTACTTTTCTAGAGTTGTTCGCCTTTGGCGTTCCCGTAGGTTAAACAACTGCCGTCGGTTAGTCCAAATTTGCAGACGTTCACGAGACGCGCAAAGCGCGGCTTAAAGTAGGGTAGCAGCTGGTGTTGCTGAGTATAACCCTAAGGATAAATCCGAGGAATGGAAAATAGAAATAGTTTCTTTTTCTTAACGACATCAGTAGGTTACTCTCAAATGAAGCTTCCTGAGTTAAAAACTCACTCAGGATTCAGAACTTTTAACTCAGAACTCTCTTTATTGAGAGTATTGCATCACAAATCAACCACAGACGGTTGATTTAATTGCTTAAACATGCATCCGTTCTGGAATAATCCGCCGTAAAAATGCTCTTAAGAGCGCCAATAGCTATTTAATTTAGAAGCTCAGGTTTGCGATTTTTATTATCAGCAGCGCCTTTTGAGGGTTGCAGGGGCAACAAAGGTATAACAAACCTCCAGACCTATTGGTGCTGCCAATTTTGACGAAATTGAATGCCAAAACAAATTATCATCGCGGAGCAGCACCAAATTGCTGCTGTCTTTTCTGAAGATCAAATACAGGAACTAGTTGTTGCTACGGGTCATCACCAAATAGGTGATATCTACTTAGGAGTAGTAGAAAACGTATTGCCTGGGATAGATGCGGCTTTTGTCAATATTGGCGACCCAGAGCGCAACGGTTTTATTCACGTCACCGACTTAGGGCCACTGAAGCTAAAGCGTACCGCAGCAGCAATTACAGAACTACTAGCACCACAGCAGAAAGTTTTGGTGCAAGTAATGAAAGAGCCAACGGGGACAAAAGGCCCCCGGCTTACGGGTAATATCACCTTACCCGGACGCTACGTAGTACTGATGCCCTATGGTAGAGGTGTAAATTTATCCCGACGGATTAAAAGTGAAAGTGAGCGCAACCGCTTGCGGGCACTGGCGATTTTGGTCAAACCGGCGGGGATGGGTTTGCTTGTACGTACAGAAGCAGAAGGCAAACCCGAAGAAGCGATTATGGAAGATTTGGAATTGCTGCAAAAGCAATGGGAAGCCATTCAGCAGGAAGCGCATTCCACCCGTGCCCCAGCACTACTCAACCGAGATGATGACTTCATTCAGCGCGTATTGCGAGATATGTACGGCGCGGATGTAAATCGGATTGTCGTGGATTCTAGTACTGGTTTGAAGCGCGTGAAGCAGTACTTGCAGAACTGGAGCGGAGGTCAAACACCACAAGGATTGTTGATTGACCATCACCGCGATCGCTCTCCAATTTTAGAGTACTTCCGCATCACTGCCGCGATTCGAGAAGCCCTCAAACCGAGATTAGACCTACCTTCTGGAGGCTACATTATCATTGAGCCGACAGAGGCGTTAACTGTAATTGATGTTAACTCAGGTTCCTTCACGCGATCGGCAACAGCTAGAGAAACAGTTTTGTGGACAAACTGCGAAGCTGCAACAGAAATTGCTCGCCAGTTGCGTCTGCGAAATATCGCTGGGGTGATCGTTGTTGATTTTATTGATATGGAATCACGACGCGATCAACTGCAAGTTCTCGAACACTTTAATAAAGCACTCAAAGCAGACAAAGCTCGTCCGCAAATTGCCCAACTCACCGAACTGGGTTTAGTAGAACTGACCCGCAAACGCCAAGGTCAAAATATTTACGAATTGTTTGGTGAAATTTGCCCCACCTGTGGCGGTTTAGGACATACTGTGCGTCTGCCTGGAGAAATGGAAAACCGATTACCAATACCAGCAGAAACACCAGAGCGTGAACGTGAGCGTTTTATATCCCTGCCTCACCGAGAACCACGTCAGCCATCTGCCCGCATCCCAGAATCTCGAGAAACCTATGATGGATTTGGGGAAGCATTGGACGGCGACCTAGAATCGGGTAACCTAAATCTGATCAATCATCCTAGTTATCAAGACCTAAATGATAATAAGCGTCGTACCCGCACTCGCCGCAGTCGAATTCCCATCAATGGGTTAAACGGGAAAGATGAAGTTCGGGTTGTAGCCAATCCACTGACTTTTGTCAACGAGCCAGACTTAGACCTTGATATTGAACCAGAACTAGGAGTTGCACCAGAGATCCCCTCACCCACCCTTGGTAAACCAGGTTGGAGTGAAAGAGTAGAGCGCACTGTAGTAGATCGCACTGTAGATCGGACTGTAGATCGCGCTAAAATTACCAAGGCAGAGCCAGTCAAACCAGTGGTAGAACCACCGGAGATTAGAACTGTAGAAATGAGCCTCCAGGAACAGGATATCTTTGCTTTGATGGGAATATCTCCCTTGGTGAAGTTAGAGCAAGAGGTTAAAAATCCCAAGTCTGTGATTATTAACGTGATTCAGCCAGGTCAACAGCCAACGACTCCAACTCAATCAACCTTAGAATCAACTATTGTCCAAAAAGCAACACCTGAAATAATCCCAAGCAAGATACCAATACCAAAAGTTATTGAGCCAGAACAAAAACCTTTGATAGAAGAAACAACTGAACCATCTGAGTTGACTGCTAGCCCAAGGGGTAGCTTGTCTGCGAAAGCTTCCGCCAACGAAGATGAAAGTGATGCGAACAGCGCCGCCACTGCTAGCCGTCGCCGTCGCCGTCGTTCCTCAGCGATCGAGGATAATTAATTTGTTTTATGGTAGAAACGTCGCCAACGCCCTTGGAACAATCCAATTGGCTGGAGTTTTCTACCTTGTCAGGGATTCCAGGGTTGGTTGCAGGTGTGGATGAAGTAGGGCGAGGCGCTCTATTTGGGCCTGTGGTGGCGGCAGCAGTGATCCTACCAGATCATGCTTTGCCAATACTGATGGCAGCTAAAATCAAAGATAGTAAAAAGTTGTCTAGTTCTCGGAGAACTCAGCTAGCGCAGCAAATTTGTGGGCTGGCTATAGACTGGAAAATTGGGTTTGCTTCTACTGCCGAAATTGACAAGATAAATATTTTGCAAGCGACGCTGTTAGCAATGAAGCGGGCTGTACTGAAGTTAAAGTTACAGCCTGCACTCTGCTTGGTTGATGGTAATCAGTCAATCAAAGACTTGCTATTGCCGCAACAAACAATAATTAAGGGGGACGAGCGATCGCTCGCTATTGCCTCTGCTAGTATTGTCGCTAAGGTTTGGCGTGATGAACTGGTAGTGCGTCTAGCATTAAAATACCCTATGTACAGCCTGGAGTTTAACAAGGGTTATGGTAGCCAGAAGCACTTGCTGGCTCTGCAACAACATGGGCCCTCGCCTCTACATCGTCAGTCTTTTCGTCCTTGCCAAATCAAAATATCGAACGCTAAGTGATTAAATAATTACTCAGCATTCAGGATTGGCAATTCAGTACTGTTACCACTAAGTCCTCTATCTTTGGTTTGTGATATCACCCAGTAGCGATAATCCGCCAAAAGTTGATTTAATAACCGTTGCTTAACCGATAACAGTACGCTTTTGAGCAAAGCATTGCCAGTAGTTTCTAAAATCGGCTTAGGAGTGAAGGAAAATGGCGGTGGCAAATCTACCAGCACTTCTAAATCAGCCCTTCCTTGCAGGCGAGTACCAGTGCTTAACTCTTTGGGAGACAAATGCCCTTTTAAATTGAGAGCAAAGCGTTGGTTAATATACTCGAAGCCCAGGATTTCACAGCCTAGCGATCGCAAATAAATTATTCCATTTGATTCTGCCCAAACTCTCATGTCTACAGTAGGTTGAATACTCAATGACATAAAAGTTAACGGACGCATTTTCAAGCGAAATACTTCCTCAGAAAGCTGCTCAATTCTACTGTTGTCAGTCAAAGCCTTAACTAGACGTTGAGGCTGGCGCAAGTAGTGCTGAATGGGAATAGGCTGCTCTGGAACAGCGATTTCAACCGATTGGGAGGCAGTAAACCGGGTAGCCATGAGCGGATAAAAATATCTGTTTCTTAATTTTAATATTTTTTAATAAATTAAATTTGATTTAGGACTTACGCACTGTAGAAATGCATCGTGATGTGCATTACCTAAAATAGGAAGTTTTCAGGTTTTTCTTAATTATCCTGCGATCGTAAATAGACCATGCTGTAGGGGCACAGCATTGCTCATTGGTGTCAACTTAAGCTATAGATAGCTTAACTGTTGGCTTCCTCACCCGCCTCGAACTAAAGTTCAAGGCTAATAGCTAAAGTCTACTGAAGTAGACTAAAAATTTTTCGGATTATTTAGTCATCAAAAGATGACTTAAGCTATTAGCAAGGAACTTCAGTTCCTTGCGGGACATGGCTTTTACGTTAAGTTGACACGTATGAACTTTGCTGTGCCCCTACGAAAGATATGGTTTTTAACCTTAATCCATATTTGGTATTTCTTGTCAATGCGTAAGTCCTAGTAATAATTCTAAGCATGTAGAGACGCAATATATTGCGTCTCTATTCACGGGAAACGTCTCATCATCTTAAGTCAAAGGTCTTCGCAGTCGTTGTTCTAATGAAACCAGGTCTACTTGTAGTCACTCAAGGATACCAATTAAGCCTTACCGCTACCTAACAAATACAGCAACGCCATACGAACGGCGACACCACTGGTAACTTGCGATTGAATGAGACTAAATTCTGGGTCATCCATCAATTCAGAACTAATTTCGACACCACGGTTAACTGGGCCTGGATGCAAAACTTTGACGTTAGGTTTACAAAGTTGCAGTTTTGTGCTTGTAATGCCAAATAGCTGATGATATTCTCGCAAACTTGGCAGTAAATGAGCCGTCATGCGTTCTTTTTGTAGACGTAAAGTCATGACAAAATCGGCATTCTGCAAAGCTGGTTCTAGTTGCCAGTGGAGAAAAAGTTGGGGAGTGGGGAGTGGGGAGTAGGGAGTAGGGGATGAGGGGGATGAGGGGGATGAGGGGGATGAGGGGGATGAGGGGGATGAGGGGGATGAGGAGATAATAAACTGCTGATTCTTGACTCCTGCCTCTTCCAAGATATACTCGGCAAATAATTTGGGTAAGAGGGTGGGTGGGGCTGCGAGATGCACTTCGGCACCACTGGCAATTAAACTCCAAATATTTGATCGCGCCACGCGAGAATGCAGAATATCCCCAACAATGGCAATCTTTTTACCCTTTAAAAGTTCTAGTCGGGGACTGGCTGGATCAATTAGAGTACAAATGGTAAATAAGTCTAGCAGTGCTTGGGAAGGATGCTCATGTTGACCATCACCAGCATTGAGGACGCTAACTTTTACACCTAGACGATCCATTTCAGCCGCGATCGCATTCGGTACTCCTGCCTCTCGATGGCGGACTACCATAATATCAGTTCCCATAGCCAAATAGGTTTTCGCCGTGTCGAGAATTGTTTCTCCCTTAGTCATAGAAGATGTGGCTGCGGCGAAGTTCAGCGTATCTGCACTTAAACGTTTCGCAGCAAGTTCAAAACTGCTCCGGGTGCGGGTAGACGATTCAAAAAATAAATTTGCCACCACCTGTCCCTGCAAGGTTGGTACTTTCTTCGTCCGCCGTGATAGTACCTCTTGAAAACTGGCCGCAGTTTGCAAAACTGTATTATATTCAGCCGCCGTGAAGTCAGCTAGGGAAAGAACGTGATGACGATTCCAGGTGGTAGTAGGCATAGAATTTCGGGAGTGGGGAGTGGGCTGTACCTCATGTAAACGAGAACCGCTATACAAGAATTTCTGTCTGAGTAACTTCTACAGATTCCTCTTGCTGTGTGTAACTTTGATACTTATCTGTCTGATCTTGAGGAAGTGGGGATGATCTATTGGGAGATGGCATAGTTTTAGTTCCGATAACAGTAGATGGGGAGTGGGGAGTGGGGAGTGGCAAATGACAGTTTCTGAAATTCGATCTTATCAAGATTTAAGAGTTTGGCAAGAAGGCATGAATTTAGCTGAAGCTTGCTATCAGCTAACGATTGCATTTCCAAAAGAGGAACTTTACGGAATGACTTCACAGATTCGTCGGGCAGCTGTATCAATTCCAGCAAATATAGCTGAGGGCTATGGGCGAGAGTATCGCCCGGAATACATAAAATTTCTCCGAATAGCACAAGGCTCTCTCAAAGAACTCGAAACTCATTTGTTACTATCAACGAGAGCCAAAGTTGGACTTACAGATACTCAACTAGTCACCCCTATTTTAAAGCAATGTGAATCTGTAGGAAGACTACTCCGTGCTTTAATTCGTTCTTTAGAGAAGAAGGGGAGTAGGGAGTAGGGAGTAGGGAATAGGGAATTACACTTGATGTGAATTAAAAAATCCCATTTTTCCATAAGGGTTTCCAAGCTTGGACAAAACCATGATTTTGGAATTATTAACGAAACTGAAAGGTTTCCAACGACTCAATTCACATTAGACGTAAATTTCAATCTTCCCCACTCCCAACTCCCCCATCCCCCATCCCCCACTCCCCACTCCCCACTCCCCACTCCCCACTTATGATTACAGATAACGAAATTCGTGAACAAGGATACATCTACTTTCTGGCTGAAGCCCCAGAATTAGTCCAAATTATTGAACAAGAACTATTTAGCTTATCGGAAGGTTATAGCATTGCTAAAGTTCATAATTTAATGCGGGCTACTCATACACTTAAAGGTGGTGCTGCTAATGTTGGGCTAGAAGTAATTAAGATGATAGCCCATTTTTTAGAAGATGTATTTAAGGCTCTATATAATCCAAATGTGGTAGTTGATGCCGAATTACAAACACTTTTGTTACAAGCTTATGAGTGTCTTAGCATAGCATTAAATACCGAATTAATCGGCAGTACTGTTAATGATGAAGAACTGCTTCATCGAACGAGTTCAGTGTTTGCACAGTTGCAAGAAAAGCTGGGTGATGCATTTGGTGCTGAGACTCATATTCCCACTTCCGAAGAATTGGGATTTGATATTGTCCAGTCCGTTTTTGAAGTGGGAGTAGAGCAACGTCTAAACAGTATTCTTGAAGCTGTTAAAAATCCACCAAGTTATGAAGAATTTATCGAGTTTTTACACTCTCAAGCTGAGG